>JANMGF010000146.1:0-3897 GCA_031374535.1 Polyangium sp. (in: bacteria) | reverse complement strand
GCCAAGGCGCAGGCCGTCGCCCCCGACCCGCCCCCGTCGGTGGAGGCGCTCCGCCCACGGTGTACCGGTCGAGATAATCCTCCACCGACGTCGCATCCGTCTCGCCGAGAACGTACGGCCAGAACGTCGGCCTCGTGAACGCCGTCGCCGTCTGCGCCAGGGCCACGAGCTCTGGAATCTGCTCGAGCTCGCTCACGCCAAGCTCAACGCCCGGTGGTACCGTCAAATCCAACGTGAACGGCAGATCCGGCAGCTCCACTGTGGGGAGCGTGTTCTTGTCAAGAAAATCGACCACCTCCCCCGAGGGAAGCACGTACGAGCCGACGGGCGTCCCTCCTTGGTAGATCACGCTACGAATGTACTTGTCAACTTCGTCTTGTCGTGTCTGCTCGGCGTCGGTGAGCGGCGGTTCGGGCTCGCTCGGCGTCTCTCCTCCGCCAGGGACCTTTGGGGGAGGCAGCGTTACGCCTTCATCCTGCCCGCTTTGGCCATCATCACCTGTGATATCGAATTTTATCACGCATCCGCTGAGAAGGGCCGTGCTTGCGAGAAGCATCAGGCACGGAAAGATCCAAGTGTATCTCATGACGACCCTCCGTCTCCGGTTACCGCACACCGAGGCTATGGGCGATGAAAAGTAGGCGTCAACAACTCTCTGCCCCCATCTCCCAATCAACCGGATGGCACCTGAGCCGGCTCGATGTTGCGGGTTCGGAAGCGGCAAGCGGGGGCGGCAAGCGGCAAACGGGACCGGAGGCGGGATCGGCCTTGGTGCGGCAAGCGGGAAACCGTCAGCCGGGGGCGGGGCTGCGAGCTTGACGCGGGGGCGGCGGCGGTGCTCGTCCTGGATGACGTGGGGGACGAGTTCGATTCGGCTCCCGAGGGGTCGGGGGTGGATTCCGATCGGGTGGCGGGGACGCGGGAGCGTGGTCCGCATGATTGCATCGGAACCCAATCACCATTGTTCGTATCACGCCGTCGATTGTTCTGGATCGAGCATTGCAACGCTCCCCCGGGTGATCAGGAGTGCGCACAAACAGCCCAAGACACGAGCACAGGGCGAACGCATGACCGATCGCGAAACCACAGGAAGGAGCAGACGATGAAACCGGGCAAATCCATGAACGCTGATAGCAAGGTGCCGATGGCGCGCTCGACGAGGAAGGGGCGCCTGCAATTCAGGCTCCTTATCGGCTTAATCTGTGCGGGAGGGCTGTTCGTCGCAGCGATAGACAATCAGGGCAAGGTAGGAATTCAGGCCGCAGATGCGTCTTCATGTACACACGTGAACGGGGCGCTTGCGTGGAATTGCGGTGGCCCGATCCCTGGCTGGACCTGCACGCAGATTCTAGAGCCCGCTGACCCTCACACATGGAACGACAATTATCTGTGCGCCTCTGGCGAAATCGGAGCGGTCTGGTCCTACGCCGGTCCACGTGCGGGCATGCGTTGCACGCAGATTCTAGAGCCCGCCGATCCGCACACGTGGACAGACAACTATCTCTGCGTTCCTCACAATTCACCTTATTACTTCCAGTGGAGCTTTGCCGGACCGATTCCAGGCAATAATTGTATCCAATGGGATGAGCCCGCCGATCCCCACACGTGGGCCGACAACTACCTGTGCTGGTAGCGGGACCACGGGTCGGCAAAACGCACGTTGCGGCATTCTGAAGAGGACCGGGCCGGGCGATCTCGCAGAGGACGAGGGCCACGGGTCGGCCCGGGCCGGTCGGGCTGCTCGAGGGGCCCGAGTTCGGCGAGCGCCAAGGGCTCGATCGGCTCCTCGGCGATGGGCCGGGCCTCGGCGCGAAATGTTCCCCGAGGCGCGCGAGCTTGGACCGCGCTCGACAGCGTATTTCTGCCGCACCCCCATCCGGGGGGCTCGAAGTGGCAGAAATGAAGGCGGCGGCGCGTCGCTCGCGCGTGCTTCTCGGCGACGGCCGCGAGCTCGGCGCGTCGAGCCTCGACGGGTTCGGCCGAGCCGCACGTTGCGACGCTAGGCGAGGACCGAGCCCGGCGATCCCGCCGAGGACGAGGGCCGCGGGTCGGCCCGGGTCGGTCGGGCTGCTCGAGGGGCCCGAACTCGGCGAGCGCCAAGGGCTCGATCGGCTCCTCGGCGAAGGGCCGGGCCTCGTCGCGAAATCTTCCCCGAGGCGCGCGGGTCGGGACCGCGGGCGGCATTTTATTTTCCCGCGTGGTTTTGCTGGGTTGCGCGTGGGGCGCGGCAGAAAGGGCGCGGGGCTGGTCGGCTTCCTTCAACCTGGGCGAGGTGCGTCGTGAGTGGGTTGCGGTCGAACTGGGGCGCGTCCGTCGAGGTGGCGGTGTGGGGTTCGTCTGGCGAGGTCGGGGACGACGGCGAGGCGGAAGCCGTGCCGCGGGTGCGGAAGCGGGGGACTGTAGGGCGCGCGGAGGTCATCGGGCTGGCGGAGGCGGCGCTCGTGCTCGGGATGCGGCCCGAGGGGAGCGGATGGCGGAGGCGTGTGCTGCGGCGGTTGCGCGCGATGGAGCGCGATCTTGGCGTGAGGCTATGCGCGACGCGGAAGGGGCGGAACGGGAGCCTCGTGAGCCTCGACGTCTTGCGGCGTGCGTGCCCCCTGCCTTTCGTCGGACTTGAGCAGGGTGGGGAGCTGCGGTCAAAGGTGCGGGAGCTTGAGGACCGTCTCGCCAGAGTGGAAAGGCTGATCGGGGCCAAACGCCTCCGCCCCGATGCTTCCAGCAGCACCGCTGGCGTGGGTTGACAGGACGACCACCCATGCTTACACGGACCCCCCACGCGTCTTGGCCTCCACCTCCGATTAGCCTATCGACTTTCATCCCCGAAAGGAACATATGGGACCTTACGACATAATCCGACCGATCAGCGAAGGTGGGTTCGGACGAGTATCCCTCGCGCAAGATAGGCAGTCCGGTCAACTGGTGGCGATCAAGGAACTCCACAAGGTTGATGCTGACTCACGCATGCGATTCGAACGTGAACTGCGCGTTCTCACCGAGCAGATTAATAACCGGTTTGTAGTGGATGTCTATACGTATAACCTCGAGGCCAACCCCCCGTTCATCGTCATGGAGTTCTGCGATGGCGGCTCGTTGCGCGAGTGGGTCAATAATCGTCGCCCTTGGAATCATGTCGCAGCGGCACTCACCCACGTGGCAGCAGGGCTGGCGGGAATCCATAAGGCTGGCGGCTTCCACCGGGACATCAAGCCGGATAACCTGCTTCTCGCCAACGTGCCCGAGCAAGGACCGATCATCAAGGTCGCTGATTTCGGCCTTGCTCGCGTACCGAAGTTCCACACGGCAACGATGACATACTCTGGATGTGGAACCCCCGGTTACATCGCGCCCGAAATCATGATGGGCGCCGACTTCCACCCGGGCGCGGATATATACTCGCTGGGAGTTGTTACGCTCGAATTGTTGACGGGGACGACCGAGCTGGCCAATGTCGACAACGTAGCCGCTCCGGACGCGCTAAAACAAATGGTCCGCGCGATGCTGAGCCGAGCCCCGATGCATCGCCCAAACATTCAGCGAGTCGCTAGCATACTGAATGATATATTTACGCCGCCGCAGCGACCACAGCCGCCGCAACAGCAGCCCGTCGCCAAGCCCGCTACCAACTCGAGCAACGGGACTGGCATTGCTTTGGGCATCGGTGCGGCTCTGCTCGCATTCGGCGGTCTCGCATATCTGGCAGCCAATGCTCCTGAATGGGATACTGAGGCGCAGCGGTATCGAGGCAAGGACGGACGTTTCCGGCGCGGCTGACGTCGGACGGACACGCCAGAAACGGACCACATCCGGCCCATTCCCTCCCAAGAGGGAAGAGGCATGCCCCCACCCCCCGCCCCGAGTCCCCTCAAGCCCGCTCCCACCCGCGTCGCCCGCGAAGTC
>JANMGF010000096.1:0-7705 GCA_031374535.1 Polyangium sp. (in: bacteria) | reverse complement strand
CGAGCTCGGCACCCCGCATGCATTGCATCCGACGGGCCCGCATGGTTTCCACGATCAACCTTGAGCAAAGGCACATTCGACGCGGATCAACACGGGGGAAAACGATGATACGAACAAGCGGTATCCTGCGGTTTGCTATCCTCGGTTGCCTCGTTGCGCCGCTCTCTGCCTGCGCAACCGAGCGCGTCCTCACGCCCTTCGTGCAGGCGGGGGTGGCAAAACCTCCGCTCGGCGTGCCCGCAGGGAAGGTCGTGGCCGTGTGGGCCGTGAATGACGGGGAGAAGGTCGAGCGTCAAGACCTCGCGCACCCGGCGAAACGCAGAAACTCCGCGTGGGATGGGGCGAAGGCCCGCATGTTCGGCGGCAGGAACGAGGTTCTCGCGCTGCAGGTCGTCGTCGAGGCCGGCCAAAAGGGGATCGGCGCGCTCTCGATATCGCTCCCCGAGCTCTCCCACCGCGGGGGCAAAAGCCGCATCGTTTACCGCCCGAAAGGCGCGGACCCCACGAGCTACGTCGGGCGACCGATCGAGCTTTTCTCCGAGCATTACATGCGCGTGGAAAAACCTACGAAGGCCCACTGGTTGACCGTGGCGGGTCAGCCGAGCGCGCCCGCGGACATGACCGGCGACAAACCCGTGCAGCTCGTCCCCGAGAACGCCCGACCTGGCCGCGGCGGATTCCCCCTCGAGGTCCCGGCGCGCACGAACCAGGCATTCTGGATCGACGTCTACGTGGGCAAGGACCTGCCGGCCGGGCATTACGACGGGACGATCCGCATCACGGCCGACGGCGAGATCCACACGATCCCGCTCGATCTCGAGGTGCTCGACTTCACGTTGCCGGACGAGGCGCCCACCCTTTTCATGGTGTACTACGAGGACACGCAGATCGAGAGGTACCACGGTCGAAACCTCGCCGCGGAGTATCATCGATTGGCACACCGTCATCGCGTGGAATTCGTGCGCGCCTACGATATCCCTGCGATGAGGACGCACGCCGGCCGGTTCACCGGTACCGATTTCACCGCCGTCCGCGGCTACGAGGGACCGGGGATGGGCGTGGGCAATCGAATGGCCCCGCGGACCTTCTACGGCCCCGGCGAGCTCTTCGACGACCCCGCCTCGGCGCGCGCAGAGGCCAACGCGTGGATGCGTTTCCTCTCTACAACGGCGCCGCGGGTGCGCACGCTGCTCTACATGCCCGACGAGCCGGCGCCGGAGGAGTACGATCGCATTCTTACGATCGCCGAGAGCATCCAGTGCCATTCCGGGACGGGTCGGTCGCTCCCGATCTTCGTGACGCACGGCTACACGCCGGAGCTCGAACCCGCGGTCGACATCTGGGCGGTCCTCGCCTCGCAATACGACGCGAAGCGCGCGACGAGCGAGCGCGCCGCCGGCCGCGAGATGATTTATTACAATGGCGAGCGCCCGTACGTCGGGGCAAACCTCATCGACACGCCGGCCACGGATCCGCGCGTCCACGGGTGGGCGACCTTCGCGCGGGACATCCCCGTCTACTTCTACTGGCACGCGAACCATTGGAGGCACAATCGCCAGGCGCCCGAAGGATACGATCGCGACCAGAACGTTTGGGCGAACCCGCGCACCTTCATCAACCGCGACGGCGAGTATGGCAATGGCGACGGCGTGCTCGTCTATCCCGGCGAGGAGAAGATCCATCCCGACGAAGATCGCGGCATCGCGGGCCCCATCTCCACGATTCAGCTCGGGAACCTGCGGCGCGGCGTGCAGGACCAGATCTACCTCTCGATGGCGCGCGCTTGTGGGCGCGAGGGCGTCGCCCAGGAGGCCCTTCGCGCCGTGACACCGGCCGTACTCGACCAGGCGGGCGAACGGCCGGGCTTCGCCGAGCACGCCGACACGTTCGAGGGGGCGCGGCGCAGGCTCGCCGAGGCGATCGCGAGCTGCCACCGCGGCAAGTAGGCGGTCTTCACGCGCCGCCTTCGCCTCGCCCCCGCTTTCGTGTACAATCCCCTCCCCATGCGCGGCGCCATCCTCTTCAACGGCAATGCGGAGTCCGACGAATGGCTCGTTCGGGCCGCGGCGCCCTTCCTTTCCGCGTCCCGCCACGCCGACCCGGCCGTCGCCGACGCGCGCCGCACCCTGCTCGTCACGGCCGGCTGGGCCGACCACGAGTACGACGAGGGGCACGTCAAGCGCGCCCTCAACGCGGCCGGCATCCCCTCCCAGTTCGAGAACGGCTTCGACCGCACCCACGAGAACCTCTCCTTGCTCACCGAGCTCGACAGCGTCCTCGCCGAGGCGCCCGAGCTTGCCGAGGCCTTCCGCGAGCTGCGCCGCG
The DNA here is from genome assembly GCA_031374535.1 of Polyangium sp. (in: bacteria). Taxonomy (GTDB): domain Bacteria; phylum Myxococcota_A; class Polyangia; order Polyangiales; family Polyangiaceae; genus Polyangium. Next base: position 5,380 of record JANMGF010000096.1, on the reverse strand, counting down.
CCGAGGCCACCGCGCGCAGGTTTTACCTCGAGCACAATGCCCACACGATCGACCTCTTCCGCCGCACGCTCCGCGAGGCCAAGGCCGAGGCCCCCGATACCGATCTCCAGAGCCTGCTCGCCGACCTGACCCATCCCACGGGCCCGCGCGCGCTCGCCCGCCATACCCTCGCGCGCGAGCTCCGCCGCGCCTTTCGTACGCTCGAATCGAACGACGACCACCTCTTCGAGCTCTTCGGCGATATCGAGCGCCGGGCCTTCGACGCCGCCGGCGCGCTTTATCACCCGGCATTCCGCGCCGCCAAGGAGCGCCTCGAATCGCGCGTGCTCTCCGCCAGCACCATTTTCCTCTTCGGCGGCCGTCTCGACCTCTTGCTCGGCGCGCTCCGCTTCTTCCGCCTCCGCGACGTCTTCGTCGAGGCCTTGCGCCGCGGCGCCCAGATCGTCGCCGTCTCCGCGGGCGCCATGGTCCTCTGCGAGCGCGTCATCGTGTACGACGATTTCGCCGAGACCCCGCGTGATTTCCAGCTCTACGACCGCGGCCTCGGCATCGTGCACGACATCCAGATCTTCCCCCATTGCATGGAGCGCATCCAGACGGACGAGGCGGACAACCTCGCCTACCTCGCGCGTCGTTTCCGCCACCACGCGTGTGTCGGCTTGAACCAGCGCTCGCTCCTCATGCTCGAGCTCTCGCCGCGCCGCGCCTCCAGCGTCGGCACGGGCGACGGCGTCTACATCTTCGGCCCCGACGGGAAGAAACGCTGCCATCGGGGCGGCGAGGAGGTCCCGATCTCGTGAACGGCAAAGACGACAAGAAAAACCGGGTTTTCGCTTTTCTGGGCCATTTTTTCACGCTTGCGCCGGTCGCCCGGCACACGTTCGCGCCTCGCCGCGTCTCCGCCTCGGTCCCTCTTCGGCTCTCGGTCCCGGACGCGAAATACGGGGAGGTGCGCCTCTCGGCCCGCCTGCACCACGCGCCGTCGGATACCCTGCTCGTCGTGGTCCACGGGCTCGGGGGCGACATCCGCAGCCATTACGTACTCGAGGCCGCGCGCGCCGCCGAGGCCGCTGGCATTGCGAGCCTGCGCGTCAACCTGCGTGGCTCCGACCGCACGGGCGAGGACATCTACCACGCGGCCATCACGCAGGACCTCCACGCCGTCCTCGCGAGCCCCGACCTCGCCCGTTATGGCCGCGTCCTCCTGATCGGATACTCCCTCGGCGGGCACATCGTCCTCCGCGCCGCGAGCGAAAAGGCCCTCGATCCACGCGTCCGTAGTGTCGCCGCGGTTTGTCCGCCGCTCGACCTCTTCATGGGCGCCCGCGCCATCGACGAGCCCTCGCGCGTCGTGTATCGGCGCCACGTCCTCGCGGCCATCAAGGAGATCTATGCCGAGGTCGCCGTCCGGCGGCCCGTCCCTTTGCCGCTCGGCGAGGCGCGCCGCATTGCGACGATCCGCGACTGGGACGAGCACATCGTGGCGCCCCGATTCGGCTTTCGGGGCGCTGACCATTATTACGAAGAATCGAGCGTCGCGCCTCGCCTCGCGTCGCTCTCCGTCCCTTCCCTCGTCGTGGCCGCCGAGCACGACCCCATGGTCCCTGCCCACACGCTCCTGCCCGCGCTCGAAGGCGCCCGTCCGCCCCTCGAAGTGCGCTGGATCGACCGCGGCGGCCACGTCGGTTTTCCCGCCCGCGTCGACCTTGGTTTTCCTGGGCCCGGCGGGCTCGAGGATCAGGTCGTCGCGTGGCTCTTGGACCGGTCGTCGTAAGAAGGAATCGTGCGCGACGAACGGCGGATCGTCAGGGTATGGACACCTTACATGTCCCCTGCGTATCCTCCCCTTCGCATAGCGTAGGGCAGGAACAAACGAATTCATTTTCACATGTCCCGCCAGGACACTCCGCGTCGCTCCAGCACGACCCTGGTTGGACCGACGGCTTCTTGCACACGCCGTTGACGCAGATGTCCGCCACAAGATCACCGCAATCGCTCGGCGACTCGCAACATTTCTGTGGCATGCACGTCGAAGAATCGATCGTGTTCGGAGGACAAACCCAGGTAGAACCCTCACACGAGGCGGGCTGCGTCGTGTTGGAGGCGCACGTTTCTTTGCCGGTCGGCGGGGGTTGATAACTTGCCATGTTACCTCCCGCCCCGCCGGCGCCGCCGGCGCCGCCGGCAGAGACGGCGCTCGCTTCACCGCTACCCCCTTCACCCCCGCCGCCTTCACCCGAGGGCGCCGGCGGTTCGTAATCCGTGAGCGAGCACGCGGCGAACACCAAGGAAACGATGGAAGACGTGACCAAGCCAAGACGATGGTTCATACCCCCATCGTATCACGGAATGGCAAACGACCATAGCACCGTGAACGCCTTGCCTTCGAACGGCTGCACTGTCACCTGCCGGAACGCCCGGTCCACGCACGCCCCGACCCTCGTGCCGACGAATCGCTCGTCCAGCGAGACGGCCGAGACCGTGCCGCTCGGGTCGAGCACGAGCGCCAGCTTGCCATTGCCCTTCGGCTGGTCGTCGCCCTCCTCGCGCTTGCAAGAAGCCGCGACCACCTTCGCCTTCGCCAGCTTCGAATACGCCTCGCCGAGCACCAACGACCGCGCCACCGGGCCTCCGCTGGCCGACGGCAAGGCCGTGACGGCCCCGGTGAGCCCCGGTTCCACGACGGGCGGCGGGATGTTCTCGGTCTCCCGCAGGAGATCCTCGAGCGGCTCGGGCAGTTTCGCGTTGTCCCGCTCCTGCTTCACGATGTATTCGTCGAGCTGGCGGACGACGCTCGAATCGAGCGCCGTGGGCTCCTTCATCGACGAGGGCGACGCCTTCGCCTGAAGCGCGAGCGAGCCCTGCACGAGCTTCAGCGCCGTGAGCGCCGCCTTCGCCTCGGCCTCGCGTTTCTCGGCCTCTTTTTGCCCCGAAATGGCCCGCTCCCGGTCGGCCTGCGCCTTCGACTCCCGCGCGAGCGCGAGCGCGGCCTCGGCCTTTGCCATGGCCGTATCCGCCTCGGCCTGCGCGCGTTTTCCCTCGAGATCGACGTACAACGTCCCCGCGCCGAGCGTCACGAGCCCGACGAGAATGCCGAGCACGCCCCCGATCACCCGGCTCCGTTGCGCCGCCGCGACGCTGGCCTGGTAAAACCTTTTCGATGCGCCCTCCAATCGGACGCGCCGCACCCGCAGGATCTCCTCGAGCAGGAGCAGGCGGCGCCTTCGCCACAGGAGCTCGGGATCGGGGTTTTCATCCCATAACGTCGCGGCGTCCTCGAAGTCCTCGATGACGAGCCGCTCCTCCCGCTCGCTCGCCACCCAGTCCCTGAGCCTCCCCCAGTGCACGAGCAGCGCCTCGTGGGCGAGCGTCACGAGCTCCACCTCGCCGTCCTTGCGCCGCTCGGTCTCGCGCAGCACGAGCCGCGCCTCCGCGAACACATGCACGACGGCGCGCGCGGCCGGGCCGATGTCACGCACGAGATCGCCGATCGGCCGCGTCATGCGGGCCCCCGCGGGCGTCGTCATCGAGAGCAGGACACGCTGCACGACCTGCTCGGTCCCGGCCTCCTTCACCGCGCGCTCCAGCGTGTCGTTCGCGTGCCGCGAGAGCGCCCCGGAAAAACCCTCGATCGCGCGCGTCGACGACTGCGTGATCTGCTTCTTTTCGTGGTCACGGCTGCGCCAGAGCTCGCGCAACGCGAACTCGACGAGGGGCATCGATCCAGCCGTCGCTTCGAGCGCTTCGAGCAGCTCCTTGCGAAGTCGTGGGTCCTCGAACGAATAGCCGTAACTCTCGAACGCCGCGTCGATGACCTCGCCCCACGCCGCCGATCCCAGCGGCGAGACGAGCACGGCGCCGCGCGTGATCACGCGACCCACGTGCTCGTGCGCGAGGATGGGATCGAGCAGATCGCGCCGCGCCGTCACGACGACCCGCAGCCCCGGCCAGGGGCGCTCGCCGAGGCGCGCGAGCAGGTCGAGCGTCCATGTTTGGCTCTTGCCGCCTGGGCCCTGCGCGAGCGTCGCGATCTCCTCGAGCTGGTCGACGAGCAGCACGAGCCCGCGCTTGCTCTTGGCGAGCCACGCCTCGACGCGCGCGGCGGCCTCCTCGGGCGAACGCTCGGGATCGAGGCCCATGTGAAAGAGCGCGGTCGTGAGCACCTGCCGCGGATCCGAGCCTGGCGAGATGGGGACGGTCTCCCATTGCCGCGGCCCGCCGAGCGCGCCGTCGGCGATCGCGGGAAGGATGCCGGCCCGCGCGAGGCTCGATTTGCCGCTCCCGCTCGGCCCGAGCAGCGCCGCGAGGCCCCGCGTGCGCAGGACCTCGAGCGCGGCCGCGACCTCGACCCTGCGGCCGAAGAACACGTCGCGGTGCTCCTTCTCGAACCGCTCGAGCCCACGAAACGGACCGTCTTCCTCGGGCGGCAACGCGCGTCTCCGCCCCACGAGCGCGCTGCGTATCCGTTCGAGCTCGATCGCCACGAGCTCGGCCGATCGTGGCCTCTCCTCGGGATCCGGGGCGAGCAGCGCGTCCACGAGATCCCCGAGCGCGGCCGGGATTTCCTGCACCGATTCGGCCACGCGCGCCGGCCGTTTTCGCCCGTGGAGTACGTCCTCGTCGAGCGCGCCCCGGCCTGCGGCCGGTGTACGACCGACGAGGCACACGTAGAGCACTGCGCCGAGCGAATAGAGATCACTCGCGCTCGTCGCCGGCGAGAGCTCACGCCAGCAGACGGGATCGACGAACCCGCGTTTGCCCCCGATCGTCTCGAGCGGCGAACGAAACCCACGATCACTCGGCCGATCCTGCGGTTTTCCGGAGCTGCTCGGGATCTTCGAGCGTACCGAAGGAATGGTTTGTCCGGACGCCACCGTGGGGGACGCTGCCGAGATGCCGAAGTCGATGAGCTTGTAGGCCGCGGGCGTGCCGAGCAGCGCGGCCTCGACGACCACGTTCGCGGGGGAGATGTCGCGGTGCACGAGCCCGGCTCCGTGGACGGCGACGAGCGCGGAGGCGATCGCGATGCCGGCGTCGATCGTCTCGCGCACCGAGAGGGTCTGCTTGTCGCGCAGCCGTTCGCCGAGCGACTCGCCTGCGACGTACTCCATCGCGAGCCCGATCACGCCGCGCGCCTCGTCGACGGGGAGCTGGTAGAAGCGCACGACGTTCGGGTGCTCGACGCGACAGAGCCGCGCGGCCTCGTCGATGATCGCCTGCCTTCCCGCCTCGCCGCCCGTGTCGAGCGCGAAGAGCTTGACGGCCGAGAGCCGCAGCTTCGTCGCGCCGGCGATCTCGTCGGCCAACCAAACCGGCGCAAACCCTCCACGACCGAGCTGCCGCACGAGCCAAAACGCGCCGATACGCCGCTCGGCGTCGG
>JANMGF010001692.1:0-4673 GCA_031374535.1 Polyangium sp. (in: bacteria) | reverse complement strand
GCCGAGACCGTGGCGGCGTTTCTCTTCAAGCTGACGACGGCGACGCCCACCCCGGTTCGCCAGCACAGGCCGGACCTTCCGGAGGAACTCGAGCGAATCGTGCTCCGGTGTATCGATCGGGATCCGAATCGGCGGTTCGCGAATCTCGCTGAATTCGCGCATGCCCTCGCTCCTTTCGGCGGGCCCGGGAACGCGCCGCTCGTCGCCTCGATCGCGGCGTATGCGGCGCGCACACCCAACGCGGTGATGGTCGTCGACGAGACGACGAACCCGCCGAGCGGGCCGGTGGCGGATACGTTCGGCGCCGATTCTCACGCGCCCGTGCCGGTGAGCACGCAACAAGGGATCAGCGCGCCGACCGAGCCGCCCGCTGGCCATCGTTCGCCGAGGCGTGTCGCGGCATTCTCCGCTTGTTTGGTCCTCGTGGCCGCGGGTATCGCGCTCGGAGGCCCGCGCCTCTTTGGCTCGAAAGGGCCTGCCGAGACCACGATGGTGGAGGCCGCCCATCACGCCGAGGCGGCGAAGGCCCCGGTGGGGGACATCGTTCCTGCGGATACAGCGAACATCACGGTGCGGCTCACGCTCGCCCCCGAAGGCGCGGTCGTGGAGCTCGACGGCGTGAAGAGCGTATTGCCGCTCGTGCTGCCGCGGGACGGGAAAACCCACCGGATCGTGGTGAAAGCGCCCGATCATCAAGACGAGACGCGCGAATTCGTCGCGCAAAACGACGCTTCGCTCGAGATCACCTTGAAGCCCATGGCGGCGTTGCTTTCGCCCACGGACAAACGTACGCCGTCGAAAACCGGGGCCCCTGCGCCCTGGACGACGAAAGCACAAGCGACGCCGGCGCCGACCGAGGGGTCCCCACCGGGACCGACCGTGGGGTCCCCACCGGCACCGACGTCGAGCGAGCAGAAGGGGCCGCGCTTCAAGGGACCGATGGAGCAATCGCTCTGAGTCGAGGGGCAGCGAGGAAAATGCCAATGGCCCGCGCGCGATTCCGATCGAAGAGCCTCTCCGCCATGGTCTGCGTCGCGCTCCTCGCGTTTGGCCTGCCCGCGCCCGCGTCGCTCGCGGCGGAGGCGGAAAAACAGACCACGAAGGCGGCGGATCCGAAGGTCGAGGCGCAGGAGATCTTCGCGCTCGGCAATCAGCTCGCGGGCGACGGCGATTACGTGACGGCGCTCGAGCGATTCCGCGAGGCCTACGCGCTCTTCGCGAGCCCCAAGATCCTCATCAACATCGGCACCACGCTGCGGCAGCTCGGGCGGAATGCCGAGGCGGCATCGGTCTACGAAGCTGCATTGCGTGATCCTGCCGTGGATCCGGCGCGGCGCAAGGACGTCGAGCGTGCGCTCGCCGAGATCGACCAGATCGTCGGGGTCATGAGCGTGCGGGTGGAGCCCGAGGGCGCCGCGGTCCGCTTCGATGGCCAGCCGCTCCCGAAAGACAAGCGAGGGCCGAGCTTTCGCGTGGACGCCGGTACCCACACGGTCATCGCGGAGAGGCCCGGGATGCTCACGGTGGCCCGCACGGTCGATGTCGTCCCTCGACAAACCTATACGATCGTGATCAAGCTCATGCCGCCTGGAAAAGCGCCTAAGCCGGTCGTGGTGGTCCAGGCGCCGGGGCGGACGCAGCGGATCGTCGGCGCAGGGATCGGCGCGCTCGGGCTCGCCGGGATCGCCACCGGGACCATCTTCGCCGTTCTCGGGGTCCAGAGGAACGACGAGGCCTCGCTATACTGTTATCGCGGGGGACCCGCGTGTACCGAGCAGGGGGTCTCCCTCGGCGCGGATGCGCGCGCGCTGAGGTTCCGATCGAGCATTGCATACGGGGCGGGCGGCGCGGCGCTCCTGGCGGGGCTCCTCGTCTTCGTCACGGCGCCGTCGGGAAAGAGCTCGACGGAGGAAAAAGTGCCACGCATTGGATTCTCGCCCCTCCCTCTCGGCGGGATGGTCACGCTGACGGGCGGGCTCTGACGAACCATGGCCAAGCTCCCGACGCGCCGGATCGTTTGGCTCGTGCTCGCCGCGCTCGGCTTCGTCGCTTGCCTCGGTGGGGGCCCCGGGCGCGAGCTCGATCCACGCATCGAATGCAGCCGCGGCGCGTGTTCCTGCAAAACAGGGTTCGACGATTGCGACGACGACGCCCGAAACGGCTGCGAGTCCGATCTTTCGACCGACTACGCGAATTGCAGCGTTTGCGGGCATGGCTGCCTCGGCGGCGCCTGCGTCGCGGGGCTTTGCCAGTCCGTGCCCGTCATGAATGCGCGGATCCTGGGCCTCGGCTTGACCCGAGGATCCGCGTATTTCGCGGCGTGCAGCGAGGTCTTCCGCGTGGACGAGGCGGGCTCCCGGAGCCCCGTCGCCACGGCGGAGACGGACGAATGCCTGCGCGGCTTCGGCGTGGGGGACGACGCGCTCTTCACGGCTACGAAGAGCGCGTTGGTTCGTTTTCCGCTGGACGAACTTTCCTCGCCCAGCGAGATCGCGCCCTTGTCCCTCCCGGACGACATCGAGCTCCGCGCGCTCCGCGGCGCGTCCGGCTGGGTCTACTGGACGGTGCAAGAGCAAGACGGGGTCTTCCGGGTGCCGGACGATGGAGCGAGCGCGCCGGAATTCATCGATGTGGGTGATTTTCGAATCACGGACATCGACGGCGAGGCCCTGTACGGGGTCGCGTATGGATACCCCATCCTGATCACGCATGAAGGCGGCTTTCCCGAGGAGCTGGCCGAGCTCCCGGACACGTTGAGTGTCGTCGCGGGGGAAGAAGCTTTCTGGATCTGGTCCCTCGACGGGATCTTCCGCCTCCCGCGAGGGGTGACCCTCGAAGCGCCCGTGCGTATCGCGGATCCTCCGCGCAACGACGCATGCCCGCTCTCCCCGTGCGGAGCGATGGTGCGGGACGCCACGCACCTTTATTTTCTCGCGCATACCGAGCCGACCGACAAGTTCATTGCGGCCACGGCGCTGCGTTTACCCCTCGCGGGCGGGGCTCTCGAGGTGGTGCAGGAGCCAACGCTCGGGCTCCTCGATTACATGCTCGCCGTCGACGATCAAGCGATGTACTACAACCTCAATACGGGCCTCGTGCGCATCGCGAAGTGAAGGAGGGACGATCCATGCGTTCAGCGAATTTCGGAGTGCTCCTCGCGAGCGTGCTCGCGCTGCTCTCGTGTGGCGACGCCTCGCGGAGGCTCGACGAGCACATCACGTGCGACGCCGCGGGGTGCGCCTGCGCGGCAGGTTTCGGCGATTGTGACGGGGATCCGGCGAACGGCTGCGAGGTCACGCTCGAGAACCCGGACCATTGCGGCGTATGTGGTCATTCGTGCCTCGGCGGGAGCTGCGTCGCGGGGAGCTGTCAACCCACGCTCGTCTCGACGTGGGGCCTCACCGAGGACCTGGCCGCGACCGACAACACGCTTTATTTTGGGGGCAATGACGGCGGCAACGGGGAAAACGAGTGGATCCTGCGCGCCGAGGCGTCCGCCTGGCCCGAGCCCTGGGCGGTAGGCGTGGTCGATTTGCCCTATGTCATCGGGGCGGGGCCCGAGGAGGTCTACGTCGCGTCGTGGGCCTACTTCCCGGACATCGGCGATTGGGCGTGCACCGCTCTTCACGCGTATCCCTTGAACGACCCGGCCCATCCGCGGTATCTGGGCGAGGCGGAGGGGTGGCAAGCGTTCGCGGGCGGCGGATACGTGTACTGGCATCTGCCCTCGTACGCGTCCGTGCGTTCCCGCATGGGAAGCACGGAAAGGGAGACCGTGTCATTCCCGTCGCCCGAGCCTGGATGGCTCGTGGGGGCCAGCGACGTGGGGGCCTATTTCCTGGTTGACGGCGACCCCTTCGTGGTCCTGCACGACGGGGGGCCGCCAGTGGCCAGGCTCATCGAGGGTTTTTCCGGGGACGTGCACGACATGAAGCCCGCAAAGAACGGGGAGATTTTCGTGCGTACCGATGCGGGCATCTTGCGAGGGAGACCTGGCTCCGGAACCTCGTATTCGCTCGTGGCGAGCAGCGAGGATCTGGGCGAGGTCTGGCGTATGGCGCTCGACGATACGCATGTCTACATCACCCAACCCCCCGATATCCTCGCCCGCGTGCCGCGGAAAGGCGGCCCGAAGGAGATCGTCGCGACGGGCGTGCTCCCCGATGAAGACTTCGCGATCCTCGAAGAGGTGATCTACTACCGCGATCACGTCGTCGGGAGCCTCGTTCGTCTGGCCAAACCCGCGCCGGCGGGGCTCGACTGAGCGGGGCTACGATGCACCCCGAAGATGACGACGAGGAGGTCTCCTTCGAGGACAGGACCGTCGTGCTGCGGCAGCCGATGCGCCCATCGTCGCCGGCCGCAGCGGCGCCGCAACCGGCTTCGATCACGGACGGGCCGGACGCCTGGAATGAGCGGACAGCGGCGCTCTCGCCCGCGCAGCATTCGCTCGAGGGGAGCAAGCCCGCGTTGCCTTTCCGGGCCGAGCCCCCCACGCCGGAGCCCGCGGACGAATCGGTGGCCGAATGGGAGAGCCGGACCGAAATGCTCTCGCCCGCGTTGCAAGCCGAGCTCGGGACCACGCCCGCATTGCCCTTCCAGCCCGCGCCCACCGCGGCGGCCACGCCGCCCCCGCGCGCCACCCCCCCGCCGTAGGCCCGCCCAGAACCACC
>JANMGF010001650.1:0-13457 GCA_031374535.1 Polyangium sp. (in: bacteria) | reverse complement strand
GCGAAGCGAGCTCCCTCGGGGGGTGAAACGGGACGAGCTTTGCTCGGCCCGTGAGGGGGACGCGAGGCGTCCCCCTCGGGACAAAAGACTAGAATATCGAGCGGTTGCAAACCGATCGATGTTCTAGACTCGGGCCGTGTCCGGCCCCCCGAACCCTCCCAGCCTCGCTCCCCTCCTCAAAAAAGGAAAGATGGGGCGCCGCGTCGTCCTCGCGGTGCTCGTCACGGCGGTGATTCCCCTCGTCGCCGCGCTGTTTTTGGCGCGGACGATGGTGGCGCGGGTCAGCGCGACGGCGTTTCAGCCGGAGTTCGGCGCGCACCTCGACCGTGCGCTCGGGGTGTATGCGGACCTCGCGCGGACGATCAAGCAAGGCATGCGGCACGAGGCTGACGCCATTGCAATGCAGCCGGGGCTCTCTCGCGTGGCGAAGGAAGGGGACGGCGATCGGATCAAAGCCGAGCTCGCGCGGGCGTTTTCCGCGCATCCCTCGCTCGTATCCTTGAAGGTCGAGGATGGGTCGGGGCGCGTCCTCGGCAAACATGAGCGGGACAAACCCGTGGATCCCCTCGCGGAGCGTACGCTGCTCGTGCGCCGGCCGCTCGGAGAGGCCACGGAAGACGACGGCCCCTTCCTCCTCGCCACGTTTGCCGCGCCATATACGCGGTTTGCCGAGATGGAGGCCGCGCAAGAATTTGTCCAGGCATATCATCAGCTCGAACGACATCACCGCGAGGAATACGTCGACAGGACATACACGCGGGCATTTGGCCTCCTCTTCGGCCTTTTGATCCTGCTCGCGGCGATCTGCGGGCTCGTCGTGGCGCGCCCCGTGACGCGGCGGATCGCCGAGCTCGCGGCGGCGACGCGGCCCGTGGCGGCGGGAGATCTGACGGTGCGGGTCGCGGTCACGGGGGAGGACGAGGTCGCCGATCTCGGCAGGGCGTTCAATCGAATGCTGGAGGAGCTCGAGCAGAGCCGGGCGCGGGTCGAGTTCTTGCGGCGCATGAGCGAGTGGCAAAACATGGCGCGGCACCTGGCGCATGAGATCAAGAATCCGCTCACGCCGATCCAGCTCGCCGTCCAGGAATGCCATCGTCGTTATGCGGGCGAGGACGCCGAGTATCGTCGCATCGTGCAGACCACGCTGGAGGTCGTCGAGGAGGAGGTGGGCACGTTGCGCCGCCTCGTCGGCGAGTTCTCGAGCTTCGCGCGATTGCCGCGGGCGGAGCTCTCTCCGGTGGATCTCGGGGAGTATTTGCGCGAGCAGCGCGACCATTTCTCGGCCCGGACGGAGGGCGGCTCGACCTCGGACGAGGAGGCCCTGCTCTCGCGGGTGGATCTACGCTTCGAGGTCCCGGACGGCGTGATGCCTGCGGTCCTCGATCGGGAGATGCTCCATCGCGTGCTCACCAATGTCGTGCAAAATGCGGCGCAGGCGCTCCGGGATGCGCAGAGACGCGCGGGACGGGCGCCGAAGGGCGAGGGGAGTTTTGGGCGGGTCGTCGTATCGGCGCGGGCCGAGGGAGGGTCGTATGTCATCGACGTGGACGATGACGGCCCCGGCATTGCGGCCGAGGTGCGCGACGTGCTTTTTGATCCGTACGTGACCACGAAGCGGGACGGGACCGGCCTCGGGCTCACCATCGTCAAAAAGATCGTCGTCGATCATGGCGGGACGATTGAGGCCCTTTCGTCCAAGCTCGGGGGCGCGCGGTTCCGCATCCGGCTGCCCCGCGCGGACAGCGCCGAGGCCCGCGCCGCCGTCGAACGATCCCTCGCCGCTGACGACGAAGAGGGGGCCCGATCTTCCTGAGCCTCGTCGGTGCGTAGCGCCGTGCACAACATGCCCCACGCGTGGTGGCATGTCCGCTGCAATGGGGATGTTCATGGCGCCCTGGCTCCGCATCGTGCTCTGGGTGGTGGCGATCGTGGCCCCAGGGGGATTCGCGCTTTTGCCTTTGCTCGCCGGTGATCACCTGAAGCGTCGGCGCGACGAACAATCGCGTTCACTCGCCAGGTTGTCGCGGTAGGGCGGATTCGAGAAGAGGCTGATGAACAACGAGGCAGGGACGAAGACGCGGACTCCGTTCCGCACGCAGCGCCTGGGCACGGTGGCGGCGCAGGCATCGGCCGAGAAGGCGCAGCCCATGTCGGAGCATCACGGGCCTCGATCGGCCATGCGGCCTCTGGCGCCTTGTTTTTCGGTCCCGCCGGAGCCCTCGGGCCTGGTCCAGGCGATCGCCGCGGAGCCACGCTTGGGGCCGCAGAGCCGCAGACTCCGAGCCCCGATCGACGAGGTCAACGAGATTCTCCGAAAGATGGAAATTCGCGAGCTCGGCGATGTTCTCCTTTATGCGCATCGATTGCTCGCTGCGCGGGGGAGGGTTCCCGACCCGGACGTGATATCGGCCGTGCTCGCGGCCATGGGGCGGCTCCACGCGGCATATCGCAACGCGCCCGGCGTCCCCTTGCCGATTCTGCGAGGATCACTCGCGGACGTACCCCGCAAGACGTTCGACGAGGCGCTGCTCGAGGCGGAGGCGCGGCAGATGGTCCGGCTCATCCCGGTCTCTCCGCTCACGCCGTTCATCGAGCGGGCGGCGGGGATCCACGATGCGCGGCGCGGGCTCCTCTATTTCTGCGCGCCGCCGGAGGGGACGGCGCGCGAGCCCGAGCCTTTGCGCCGGCGTTAACCGAGGACGGCGAGCACCTCGTCCGAGACACGCTCGCCCGATTCCACCGCGCCTTCCATGTATCCCATCCACACGCGCGCCGTCTCCGTCCCGGCCCAATGGACCCGGCCGATCGGGGCGCGCAGCGCGGCGGCGTGCGCGCCGAGCACGCCCGGGCCGAGGACCATCGAATAACAGCCACGCGAGAATCGCTCGGCGGGCCAGTCCTGATCGATGTAATCGATGGGGGCGGAGGCCAGCGGGCCGAAGAAACGTACGAACGAATCGACGGCGGCCTTGCGGCGCTCCTCCACGCTTTTTCCGCTCATGGCGCGCGCGTCCTTGCCCATGAAGAAACCCACGAGCGCGCCGTGTGACCCGTCCTCGGGAGAATCGTCGAAGACGAGCTTCACCGATCCCACGTCGGAGAGCGCCTCCCCCGAATAACCCGCCTGCCGCCAGAACGGCGACTCGTACGTCGCCACGCATTTGATCACGCTGCCCATCGGCGCCCGCTGCGTGAGCTGGTCCCGCGACGCCGGCAAGCCCGGCTCGTAATCGATTCGACCGGCGAGCGCCGGCGGAAGGGCCACGATCACCCGCTCGCACTGCCACGTGCCCGCGCCCGAGGTCACCGTCACGCCCTGCTCGGTCTGCTCGATCCGCCGCACCGGCGCGCCGAGGATCACCCGCTCGTCGAGGCCACGCGCGAGCCTTTTCGAGACCTCCTGAAAACCCTCGGCGAGGCGCGTCTCCTGCGCTCCGTCCTGGATCTCCGAGAGACGCATCAGCCCGCCGCCGTGGCGCAGGTAATACAGGAAAAACAGCAAGGAAATTTCGGACGGCTCTGCCGCGAAGATCGCCCGCACGGCCGTGTCGAACATCGCCTTCGCGCCGCGGGTCTTCACGTTTCTCCGTTTCCACGCCTCGACCGTGGTCCCGTCCCATTCGAACGCCTTCGGCGTCGTGAGCGGATCCTCGAGCGAAACCTCCTTCACGAGCGTCTCGATGCGCTGGATCGTGATTCCGAGGTCGACGGCGCCGATCAAGGACAGGCTCGGGATCGACGTCTTGTACGTCGTCAGCGTCCCGCCGAGCGAGAGGACCTTCTTCCCGTCCGCGAATTGCTTGAACGGCGAGAGTCCGAGCTCGGCGACGAGCTTCGCCATTCGATCCTGCGTGGGCCCGATCCATTGCGCGCCGAGCTCCACCCGGTCGCCGAGCGGCGTCGTGTGGCTGAGCGTCCGCCCCCCGACCCGGTCCCGCGCCTCCAGCACCACGACCGAGACGCCCGCCCGAGCGAGCCGCCGCGCCGCCACGAGGCCGCTGAGCCCTGCGCCGACGACCACCACGCGCGCCTCGTGCAGCGTTCCTTCCATCGACGCACGATATCGCGCTTCAGGCTGGCCGTGTGCGTCGATTACCTGGGGGCCGAGAGGAGCGCCCGCACCTTGGAAAGGATCGCCACGTCGGCGGGGGGAAAGAGCTCTTCCCGCAGGTCGTCGGGGCCTGCCCACTTCACGTCGGCGACATCGAGCGGGCGTGGATCGGCCGAGCCCGGCGACCGGGTGACGGCGAAAAAGAGCAGCAGCACCGACTTTTCCGGGTATCGATGAAACGTCACCTCGACGGGGTCCCCCACGGAGACCGTCACGCCGATCTCCTCGTCGAGCTCACGCACGAGCGCCGCGCGCGGGTCCTCGCCGGGCTCGACCTTGCCACCGGGGAACTCCCAGGCGCCTTCGAGGTGCGTGCCGCGCTTTCGCTGCGTGAGCAGGACACGCCCTTCCTCGACGAGGACGGCTGCGGCGACGAGGACGGGCGGGCGCTCTTGCGCTTCGGTCATGACGGCGAGGGTAACATCCCCTCTTTTCCCGTGGGAAACGCCTTCGCGCTCCCCGCGATCCCTCTTTTCCCATGGGAAACGCCTTCGCGCCCTCCGTCTCCCCTCTGGCTCGCTGGGAAACGCCTTCGCCCTCGCCCCCAAGCGTCCTCTTCAGACCCCATCGCCTTCGCGACCGCCGCGAAGACGTTCTCTCGCCAAAAATCGTCCCCGCGGCGCCCGCGAAGCCCTTCCCCCCTGAAAAATCGTCCCCGCGGCGCTCGCCCTCGTGTTTCCCAGCGGTCCACCCCGGCTCCCGGCCGCCGCGAAGCCAAATCCCACGCGCGGGCGGTCCTTCTTTGCAGGATCCCCGCGTCTGTGACATTCCGGGCGCCATGCCCATCACCTACAGCCAGGCCGGCGTGGACATCGACCGAGGCGACGCCCTCGTCGAGCGCATCAAGAAGCTCGCGCGCCCCACGCGGATCCCCGAGGTCCTCGCCGACGTCGGCGGCTTCGCGGGCCTCTGCGCCTTGCCGAGCGGGCTCGTCGAGCCGATCCTCGTGAGCGGAACGGACGGCGTCGGCACCAAACTCAAGGTCGCGTTCGCGGCCAACGTGCACGACACCGTGGGCCAGGATCTCGTGGCGATGTGCGTCAACGACGTGATCACCGTCGGCGCGCGCCCCCTGTTTTTCCTGGATTACTTCGCCACGGGCACCCTCGACATCGATGTGGGCGAGGCCGTCGTGCGGGGCATCGCCGACGGCTGCAAGCTCGCCGGGTGTGCGCTGCTCGGCGGGGAAACGGCAGAGCTCCCGGGCATGTATGCGCCGGGCGAGTACGACCTCGCCGGCTTCGCGGTGGGCGTCGTCGACCGCGCCAAGTTGCTCGACGGCACGCGTACGCGGCCAGGCGACGTCGTGCTCGGCGTGGCCTCTTCTGGACTCCACTCGAACGGGTATTCCCTCGCGCGCAAGGTGCTTTTCGAGCAGATGGGCCTCGGGATCCACGACGAGGTCCCCGGGCTCGGGCGTACGGCAGCCGAGGCGTTGCTCGTGCCGACCCGCATCTATGCGCGCGCCGTGCGGGAGCTTCTTTCCGCGGTCCCCGAGGCCGTACGCGGACTCTCGCACATCACGGGCGGGGGCTTGCCGGGCAACCTGCCGCGCGTCTTGCCGGAGGGGCTCGGCGCTCGCCTCGATCTGTCCGCGTACGAAAGACCCTCGATCTTCCGGGTGATCGCGGAGGGCGGGCCGGTCGAGGAGGCCGAGATGCGGCGCACGTTCAACCTCGGCGTCGGCCTCGTCGTCGTGGTCGCGCCCGGCACGGAGGCGGCGGCGCTCGAGGCCCTTGTCGGGGCGGGCGAGCAGGCGTTTCGTTTTGGCGAGGTGATCGAGGTCGGCAGCGTTCCGTTCGAGGATCGGGTGCGATTCGACCGATAGATCGTGGTGCGCGTCTCCTCCACGGTTACATTGCGGCGACCATGGATCCGATCCTCGTCGTGCTCGGGTTTCTCCTCGTCGCTTACCTCCTCTCGGGTCTGCGCCAGATCAACCAGTGGGAGGTCGCGCTGCGCTTCACGCTCGGCAAGCTCTCCGGCCGGGTTCAGCCGGGCCTCACGATCTACCTGCCGGGCTTCCAGAACCTGCGCAGGATCGACACGCGCACCAAGAACCGCGATCTTTTGCGGCAGATGGTCATCACGCGCGACAACGTGACGACCATGGTCGACACGGTCCTTTATTACAAGGTCGTCGACCCGGAGAAGGCCACGCTGGCCGTGGAGAACTACGAGGCCGCGGTGAAGGATCGGGCCAAGGTCGTGCTCCGCGACGTCGTCGGCGAGACGCGCCTCGACGAGCTGCTCGCGCATCGCGAAGAGGTCGCCGCGAAGGTGCGCGCGCAGGTCGAATCCACCGTCGCGCAGTGGGGCCTTCATGTCGAGCTCATCGGCCTCCAGGACGTGCAGCTCCCGCCGCAGATGCAGGAGGTCCTGGCGAAGGTCGCGATCGCCGAGCGCGACCGCCAGTACGTCGTGATCAAGAGCCAGGCCGACGTGGAGAGCGCGAAGAACTTCGCCGAGGCCGCCGCGATCCTCGGCAAATCGCCGGGCGCGATGGAGCTGCGGCGCTTCGAGGCGCTCGCGAACCTGAGCCAGGGCAACACGAAGGTCATCTTCGACCTCGCCAAGCCCTACGACGACGTGCGTCACACCGCGGCGGCGATGGCCGAGGCCGCCGTGACCGAGCCCCGTGTTCGCGTGGAAGACAAGGGCATCGGCGCGCTCCGCACCGCCTCGCAGCACGAGTCCGAGGCCATCGCCGAGGCCGAGGCCGAGATCCAGGCGCGCAAGTTCATGGGGATGGGCCGGAAGGTCTAGCCGGGATGTTCCCCGAGGGCGGCGCGCTCGCCGAGGGCGCGATGGGTTTGCTCGGCGTGTGGGGCGAGACGGACCTCGCCGCGCTGGTGAACCGCAGCGTCGTCGAGCTCGCGGGCGGGTCCGATCGCTGGTCGATGGGCTCGCGCGAGGTGCGCCCGTATCGCGTCCTGCTCGTCGTTTCGGCCGTGGATCACGTCACCCTCACCGCCCAGCCGAACCGGCTCCAGACCTTGCGCGAAGCGTTCGCCCAGGCCGCGCGTACGCCCGAGACCGAGCTCGAGGGCCTCTCGCTCGTGCTCGCGCTCCCGCCCACGGGCGCGGGGTTTCATCGACATGCCTACCGAGAAGCGCCGCCCCGCGCCGCCGAGCCTCCGCCCCCGGCGGCCGTGCTGGGTGGCGCGGCCGAGCTCTGCGCGGCGCGGGGAAACCAGGCCGCGGCGGAGATCCTGCGGCGGGCCTCGATCGAACAAGCGTTCGTCCCGTCTTCGGCGCGCTCCATGCGACGCTTTTTGGTTCGCCTCGACCCGGCCGATCTCGCGCGGATCGAGCGGGATCCGCCTCTCGCCGAGGGCCTCGCCTCGGCCGTGCGTGACGCCGCAAAGACCGCGGACGAGCCTGCCTCCGCCGTTCATTTCGGATTGCGCCTCGACGGTCCGGTGCCGGCGGTTTCGTCGCCGGAGGCCCGGATGGTCCTTTCGCTCGCGGAAAAAGGCGTCGCGTGTGTGCCCATCACGCGGCCCGAGGGAAAAACCGTGCTTGCGGTCGTGGGCGCGGGGGGAATCGTGCTCGTCGACGTCGCTTCGTCGGGGCAGGGCGCGGTTTCGCGCGGCGAAATGAAGATAACGCGCCTTCGTGTGCCGGCCGGCGCGCTCACGGGCGAGGAAGAGGCTGACGCCGTGAGCGCGCAAATCGTCGAGGCGCTCGGGGCCTCGAAAATCCGTTAAGGCGTGCCGAAATCCTGGGTCCAGTACCGCTTGTACCCGACCGTCCCTTCATAATAACCCACGCCGAGCTGCTTCAGGCCGGACTTCATGATGTTCTTGCAGTGCCCCGAGCTCGTCATCCACCCATTCACCACGGCGGTGGGCGTCGAATACCCGGCGGCGATGTTCTCGGCGGCCTGGGTATACGTGTAGCCGGCGCTCTTCATGCGCGCCCAGGGCGTCGAGCCGTTCGAGCCGGTGTGGCTGAAGAAATTCTTCACGCCCATGTCCTTCGAATGCTTGCGCGAGGCACACCGCAAACGTTCGTCGAAGGTCAACGCCGGCGCAGGCGGATAGGCGACGCCTCCGCAGGTCGCGCCGGCCGCGCGTTTCTGGTTCACCAGCACGAGCACCTGGTTCTCGTCATCGGTCCAGGCCTGATTCCAGCTCACCACGTCATCGCACCACGCGACGAGATCCGCTGCGCCCGGTTCCAGCGCGAAGGCCTCTCCGTCCTCGCGCTCCGTCTCGACGGCCTCGTCCAGCGCTTCGCCCGCGAATTCATCCTCCGCGTCTTCCATCGGACCGCCGCAGCCCAAAAGCATGAGCGAGCCGATCAAGAAGAGCGGGGACCCTGTGAGGTTTTTCATGAACGAGGACGTTATCATCGGCCCCTCGTTCCACGAATCCTTCATTCGCGCCGCATTCGTGCTTCCATCGTGGCCGACGACACCGTCAATGGTGTGTCGTGGGCGGCGCTCGTTTGAGCTAGAACGATTACCGTCCCTCGATCCCCCGCGCGACCCGCAACCCGTACGCCACGCCGTCGCGCAAGGTCCCCTTCGTCACAATCGTCCCGAGATTCACGCCAATCTCCACCAGCGTCCGCGCGAGCTCCGGCCCCGTCCCCGTCGAGACGACCTCCGCGCCGAGCAGCCGCGCCGCGCTCGCCGCACGTACGAGCGACTCCGCCGCCTCCGCGCCCGCCTCTTTCACGCCCGTCAGGTCGAGGATCACCACCTTCGCGTTTTGACGCCCGATCCCTTCGAGCAGCACGCCCAGCATCCGCTCGGCCCTCGACGGATCGAGCACCCCGACGAGCGGCATCACCAGCACGCCCTCCGCGATCGGCACGAGCGGCGTCCCGATCTCTTCCAGCGCCATCTTCTGCGCCGCGATCACCTCGGACGCGAGCCTCCGCCGCTCCTCCTCCGCGCCCCGCGCCTCCGTCAGATCGCGGATGATCGCGCAACGTGCGATGCCCCGTCCTCGCTCGTCGCGCACGAGGAACGCCGTCACGTGTGCGTCGAACGCGCTCCCATCGCCGCGCCGGTACGTGAGCTCCCCGCTCCACGCGCCTCGCTCGAGCACCGACTTCGCCACGCGCTCCTGAGCCATCGACATCGCTTCCGGCGTGACGAGGTCGTAGATGAGCTGGCCCAGGAGATTTCCGCGCTGAAACATCCGCTCGAACGCCGGGTTCACGTAAAGCAGCGCCCCGTCCGTGTTCGCGACCCCCATCCCGTCCGGCGCGTGCTGCATCAACGCCTCGAAGATCTGCGTCTTGCGTTGCGCCATTTCGGCCCGCTCGCGTAGCTCGTCGTCGATCAGGCAAAGCGCCTCGCTCGACGATCGGATGAACCTGCGAATGCCGGCCACCGCACGCGGCACGCCCGCATTACGAAGCTCGAGCGCCACCTCGACGAACACCTGCCGCATCACTCCCAGGACGGCATGCATCGTCGAGGCCGACCACCCGCGCTCCACGCAGCCCTCGATCCAGCGCTTCCAGCTCGCGCTGTCCACCTCCGCGGAGCTCGCCCGGAGCGCCTCCGTGACCGCGTCGAGCTCCGCCGCGCGATCGGCCCGGAACACCTCCAGCGGCGCCCCGTGCGTCCCGCCGAGCGCCTGCAAGGCTTCCTGCGTCAGCCGCTCGATCAGATCGTCCCGGCGTTCGGCGAGCGCGGCCGCGAACGTTCCGAGCTTCGTTTCCCCCGTCTCGCTCATGGTTCCTACCGCGCCCCCGCGCGTTTCTTCCGCTTCTGCCGCTCGTGCCCGATCGCGTGCGCCACCCCCGCGCGCAGCGTGCTCCACGTCTGCATCCCGCCGAGGTCCACTTCCAGCTCGAGAAACGTCTTCGCCACCGCGCCCCGCACGCCCGTCAGCACGACCTTGGCGCCCACGAGCTCTGCCGCCTTCGCCGCGCGCACGAGCGACTCGGCCACCTCCGCGTCCACCACCGGCACGCCCGTGATGTCCACGATCACGTGCCCCGCGCCCGTCCTCGTGATCCCTTCGAGCATCACCTCGATCATCCGCGACGTCCGCGTGTTGTCCATCGACCCCACGAGCGGCATCGCCAGCACCCCTTCCGCGAGCGGCAGGAGCGGCGCGGAGAGCTCTTGCAGCGCTGCGGCCTGGGCTCTTTGCATCTCCTCCTCGAGCGCGCGCCGCTCCTCCGCGGCCTGCTCCTCCGCGGTCGCGTCGCGCAGGAGCACGCACCGCGCGAGCAGCTCGTCGTTCTCCGTGTAGACCCGGAACGACGTGATCCGCGCCGTGAACGTCGTCCCGTCCGCCCGCAGGTACCGGAGGTTTCCCTCGTACCGGCCCGTTCGTTGCGAGACCTCGGCCATGTGCGCGAGCTTGTGCCGCTCGTCCGGGTGCACGAAATCCGTGAAGTGCCCGCGCGCCGCCGCCTCCGAGCCCATCAACGCTTGAAACGCGGGGTTCGCGTACACGACCGACCCGTCGGCCCCGGCGATCCCGATCCCATCGGGCGCGTTCTCCGCGACCGCGCGGAGCACCCTCGCGCGTTGCGCCGCGACCTCGGCCTTCGCGCGGAACGCTCGATCGAGCGCTGTCGTCGCGGCGTTCATCGCGCGGATGATGCCTTGGGCTCCCTCCTCCGCGCCCGCGATGCCTTCCTCCACCGCGTCGAGCGCTGCGTCGAGGATCCGTCCGCCTGTCCGTTCGACCTGCATCAGCACCTTGCGTGCTTCGACCCCTCGTTCGCGGGCCTTCTCCCCCAGGCCGAGGGCCCACGCTTCCAGCGCGCCTTGCCCGGGTCCCTCGGCTGCGTCGAGCCACATCCCGAAGCTCGTCTCCATCTCGGAGCCGAGCGCCTCCGATCCCTCGCCCGTCTCGAACGGCAGCGCGTCTGCGTTCACCTCGGCGAGGCGCGCCAGGACCTCCGGGCGTCGCTGCAACATCGCGTGCCTGAACGCGGAAATTTCGGCCTCGGACATGTGCAGCTGAGCGTAAAGGCATCCTGGCTGGGCTCGCAAGCGCCAGAGCCTCGGTTCGCGCGCCTGATGCGTGCTCGTGTGACGACGCGCAGCGGCAATCGTGGCTGCCATGACGGGGCCCGGCCTTGGGCCTTGTCGCGGAGAGAAAATCACGGTTGATTGTGCTTGGCGCGTCTCGCTCGGCTCCCGTCGGTGCCGTGGCGGCGGCAGAGGGGGGGCTTGGGATCGGCCCCCGCACGAGGAGGATCTTCTTTTTATGCGCGTGCTCGAGAACTTCATCAACGGCGCCTGGGTTGCCTCGTCGGGCACCACCTTGCTCGACGTCAAGAACCCCGCGACCGGGGAGCTACTCGCCAAGGTCCCGCTCTCGACCTCGGGCGACGTCGACGCCGCGGTTTCGGCGGCCAAGGCTGCGTTCCCCGCGTGGCGCGCCGTCCCGCCCGTGCAGCGCGCGCGTTACCTCTTCAAGCTCAAGAACATCTTCGATCAGCACCGCGAGGAGATCGCCGGCATCTGCACGAGCGAGCACGGCAAGACGTTCTCCGAGTCGTTCAACGATTTCGGCCGTGGCATCGAGAACGTCGAGCACGCGTGTGGCATCCCCGCGTTGCTCATGGGCGAGAGCCTGCCCGACGTCTCCGCGGGCATCGACACGAACGTCCTGCGCCAGCCGATCGGCGTCTTCGCGGCGATCACGCCGTTCAACTTTCCGCCGATGGTGCCGCTCTGGTTTCTCCCGTATGCGATCGCCACGGGCAACACGTTCGTGCTCAAGCCGAGCGAGCAGGTGCCGCTCACGCAGCGCCGCATCTTCGAGCTCATCCAGCAGACGGGCCTGCCGAACGGCGTCGTGAACCTCGTGAACGGTGGCAAGGAGGTCGTCGAGTCGATCTGCGAGCACCCCGATGTGAAGGGCGTCTCGTTCGTCGGTTCGAGCTCGGTCGCGAAGATCGTCTACCGCAAGTGCGGCGAGACCGGCAAGCGTGTCCAGGCGCTCGGCGGAGCGAAGAACTTCATCGTGATCATGCCCGACGCCGACATGGAGCGCGCGGTGCAGAACGCGGTCGAGTCTTGCTACGGCTGCGCGGGCCAGCGTTGCCTCGCGGGCAGCGTGATCGTGCCCGTCGGTGACGCGTACGAGCGCGTGCGTGACCTCTTCGTCGAGCACGCGAAGAAGCTCGTGCTCGGCGACGGCAAGGCAGCCGGCACGACGCTCGGCCCGGTCGTCTCGAGGGCGCACAAGGACCGCGTGCTCTCGTACATCGAGAAGGGCATCCAGGAGGGCGCGAAGCTCCTGCTCGACGGCCGCAACGCGACGGTCGACGGTCTTCCCGACGGCAACTGGATCGGGCCGACGATTTTCGACGGCGTGCGTCCCGACATGGTGATCGGGCACGAGGAGATCTTCGGGCCGGTCGCGTGTTTCATGCGGGCCCGGGACCTCGACGAGGCCATTCGAATGGCGAACGCGAGCGAATACGGCAACGCCTCGAGCATCTACACGCAGAGCGGTAAATCTGCGCGTGAGTTCGGCGCGCGTATCGAGGCGGGCATGGTCGGCGTCAACATCGGCGTCGCCGCGCCCATGGCCATGTTCCCGTTCGGCGGGCAGAAGGGCAGCCTCTTCGGCGACACCAAGGCCCACGGCAGCTCCGCCGTCGACTTCTACACCGAGCGCAAGATCGTCATCGAGAGGTGGTTCTGATGGCCAGGAAAGTCATTGGCGGGCTGATCCAGTGCAGTAACGCGCTCAATGATCCGGGCGCCACGGTGCTCCAGATCCGCGACGCGATGTTCGAGAAGCACCTGCCGTTCATCGAGGAGGCGGGCAAGAAGGGCGTGCAGATCCTCTGCTTGCAGGAGGTCTTCAACACCCCGTATTTCTGCCCCTCGCAGGACGCGAAGTGGTGCGACACGGCCGAAGAAGTCCCGGGCCCGACGGTCGCGCGCCTCTCCGAGTACGCGAAGAAATACCAGATGGCGATGGTCATCCCCGTGTACGAGCGGGTGCAGGCCGGCGTCTATTACAACACCGCGGCCGTCGTCGACGCAGACGGGACGTACCTCGGCAAGTACCGGAAAAACCATATCCCGCAGACGAACGGTTTCTGGGAGAAATACTTCTTCAAGCCTGGCAACCTCGGGTATCCCACGTTCCAGACGCGGTACGCCAAGATCGGTGTCTATATCTGCTACGACCGCCATTTCCCCGAGGGCGCGCGCCTTCTTGGCCTGAACGGCGCCGAGATCGTGTTCAACCCTTCGGCGACGGTGGCGGGTTTGTCCCAGTATCTCTGGAAGCTCGAGCAGCCCGCGCACGCCGTGGCGAACGGGTATTACATCGCGGCGAGCAATCGCGTCGGCACCGAGCCGCCGTGGAACATCGGCAAGTTCTACGGGACGAGTTACTTC
>JANMGF010001616.1:0-1289 GCA_031374535.1 Polyangium sp. (in: bacteria) | reverse complement strand
CTTGGCGTCGAGAGCCCCTTCCGGGGCGGCGGTCTTGCGGTTCATGAAGGTCTCCGGTGTGCTTCCGGACGAGAGGGGGCGTGCCGTTTCCACTACGAGGTGGAACATAGGTCGCCGCGCCCGGACGGGCAACCTCGGCGCGAAGCGGTACAGTGCCCTCGCCGTCTGCGCTGACGTCTGCGTTGATAGGGAGGACTCGCCGCCATGAACGAAACGCGCCGCAAGCTCGCCATCGCCACCTGGTCATCGCCGCGCGAGGGCAACATCTACGGCAAGCTCACGATGGATGCGGGCGAGGCGCTCGCGTACGTCGAGCACCTCCGGAAAACGACCGGGGAGAAGATCACGGTCGGCCACATCGTGGGCAAGGCCGCGGCGATGGCCATGAAAAGCGCGCCGGGGCTCAATGGTCGCATCGTCCTCGGCAAGTACGTGCCGCACGAGACCGTGGACGTGACGTTCCTGGTCGCGCTGGAGGACGGGCGGGATCTGGCGAAGACCAAGATTGCGCGCGCCGACGAGAAATCGATCACCGAGATCGCGGGCGCGCTCCGCGAGGGCGCGGGGCGCTTGCGGGGCGGCAAGGATCCCGATTTCGAGAAGAGCAAGGGGATCGTGCAGGCCCTGCCTTCGTGGTTGCTCCGGCCGATCGTCTGGACCACGGGGTTTCTGACGGGCGCGCTCGGCATGGCGGCGTTCGGGCTCGAGGCGTTCCCGTTTGGCTCGTGTATCATCACGAACGTGGGCGCGTTTGGCGTGGACGAGGGGTATGCGCCGCCGACCCCGTTCGCGCGGGTGCCGGTGCTCATCCTCGTGGGCACGGTGCGGGAGCAGCCGGCCGTCGTGGCGGGCAAGGTCGTGCCGCGGCCACTCGTGACGATTACCGCGACGGTGGATCATCGTTTCATCGACGGGGCGCAGCTCGGCGTGCTGGCGAAGGTGCTGCGGAAGGGCTTCGAGCAGCCGTGGACGCTCGACGGGCTCACGCAGGCGCCGTGGGCCGAGGGAGAGGCGTCCATACACGGGGGTTCGGGGGCGTAGCTCGGCTCGCCGAGCGCAGTCCCCGAACGTCGAAGGTGACGTCGGGCCGGCCGGGCTCTACTCTCCATGCATGTGGCGTGGCACCCCTTCCCTCCTTTTGGCTCTCCTGACCTTTCCTTTCGTGTTCGTCGCGTGCGGCGACGGCAACGAGCTCGGCTCGGGCGGCTCCCCGGGCACGATATCCATCGGAAGCACGGGTGGCCCCGGCAGCGTGGGCCCCGGCAGCGTGGGCCCCGGCGGCGCGGGTC
>JANMGF010001609.1:0-3681 GCA_031374535.1 Polyangium sp. (in: bacteria) | reverse complement strand
CTTGCTCGACCTCCTCCACGGTTCCTTCGGCTGGATGCTCATGCCGATCGCGTGAACCACTACGAACTTCCGGGATGATGTACTAGGTGGCATGAACGCATCCAGGACGACGTCGATGCTCGACGAACTCCCGAGGTTTCGCGGGAAGATCATGAAGTGGCTCGCCGGGTTCGGCGTCCCTCCCGCGGACGTGGAGGACCTCACCCAGGAGGTTCTCAGCGCAGCCGTCCGCTACAGCGAAGCCTACGATCC
Source organism: Polyangium sp. (in: bacteria) (assembly GCA_031374535.1). GTDB lineage: Bacteria > Myxococcota_A > Polyangia > Polyangiales > Polyangiaceae > Polyangium. Next base: position 3,429 of record JANMGF010001609.1, on the reverse strand, counting down.
GGCCAAACCGCTGACCCCGTGGCTGCGGATGATCGCGCGAAACACCGCAATTCAATCCTTCAAGGCGAAGGGGGATTGGGCTTCCGTAGTGGCTGCGGAGGAGCCCGCGGCCCACGGCGAGACGCCGGAGCGGACTGCCTTCGATAGGGAGATGGTGCGCACGCTGGCCGAGGTCTTCGAGGAGCTGACCCCCGCGGAGCGCGAGCTGCTGACGATGCGCTTCCGCGATGAGCGGTCGACCAAGGATATCGCCGCCGTGCTCTCCATCCCGGAGCCCACCGTCAAATCTCGCCTCCAGCGGACGCTCGAGCGCTGCTTCGAAGGCTTCCGTGCGCGGGGCGTCGAGGATCGGCCCGGCTCCCTCCTCGTGCCGCTCTTCTTCGCCAGCCGTCAGGAGGAAAGGACTGGAGGCGGCTCCGCGAACGGCGCAGGTTTCACGGGCTCGCCTCCGGTGCCTTCAAGCCCGCCGCGCTCGCCATGGCGGCGTGCAGTGACGTCGCGAGCGGCGGCGTTCGTTGCGGGCGGCGTCGCCGTGTATTTATTTTTACAGCTTCGGCAGCCGCCGGAACTCGCCGCTTGCACGATGTGGGTCCGCGCGTTCGCGGTGCCCATCGAGGGGGCCTGTGTCGCGCCGCCACGTGTCGACGAGCTGCCGGTGCGCAGCGCCGCCCAAGCGGGCAAGAGGCTCCCCATGGCTCGCGCCACAGGCTCGCAAGGAGCGGCGGAGGTAGCGGCATCGGAGCCTCTCACTGACTTTGCGGACGTCGAAGGGGTCGATACGGGGAACATCGTGCCGGACGACCGGCACGACCTCAAACCCATGATCGACTTCGGATCCGAGAGGTAGGACAAGGTCCTACCAATTTCGCGGGATCCGTCATCCGGTTGGTCCCGGTCCCACTATCAGGAAGCGAGACTCTGACGACGGCGCGCCGACTCCTCGCGCTCGGGAGCGATGGATGCGTGTATGTCGAAGACAAGGCGATCGAATGCGAAGGGCGCAAAGAGTTCAGGGGTTACGCCCTGACCCCCAAGGAAGCTGAACGCCTCTGTCTGGAGGTCCACCGAACGGCGTTCAACGTCACGATAGCGGCCCGGGTGAGCAGCGCGTCGCGCCATGCTCAGGGATGAAGTTGACAGGCGCTCGGACTTCTGTCGGAGCCGCCGGCAAACCGTCCTCGACCCGCAGCCCACCGTCCGCAGCACGCCGAACGTGACTGTCATGCGGGCGCGAGCCATCCTCCGCGCCCCACGACCCACGGTCCGCACGAAAAGACCCACGGTCAGCACATCGAGACCGACTGTCTGTACGCCCAAGCACACTGTCAGCGCCCCGAAGCCCCTGGAGCCGCGCGCCGGGCTCTTCAGTCAGCGCCCTCGCCGTCCCCGGCTCGACCGATTAGAATGCGCCGCATGACGCATCAAGACGTGTACCTGGTCCTGTCCTGCCTCGGACCCGATCGGCCGGGCCTCGTCGCGGAGGTGACGGAGTACCTCACCAAGCACAAGGCCAACGTGGAGGACAGCCGCATGGCCATCCTCGGCGCCGAGTTCGGCATCCTGCTGCTCGCCTCGGGCCCGCCTTCGTGCGTGGACGCGGTCGAGCGAGACCTCGAGGAGCTACGGCAAAAGACCGGGCTCAGCGTGCAAGCCCGCCGGACGAAGAGCCCCGAAGAGCACCGCCGCGCCCCCACGATCCCCTGCTCCGTGACGGCCGAAGCGCTCGATCACGAGGGCATCGTGCGCGCGGTGGCGCGGGCGCTCGCGCTCGCCGGGGTGAACATCGTGTCCCTCGAGGCCACGGCCTACGCCGCCCCCGTCACCGGCTCGCAGCTCTTCCGCATGGAAGCGCGCGTCGACGTGCCGCAGGCGGTCGGCGTCAGCGCAGTCCGCAAGGCGATGAGTACGGTCGCCGAGGAGCAAAACCTGGAGATCGAGGTGCGCTCCTTGATCAGGGCCTGAGCGGTGCGGCGCTTGTTGCTCTTCGGGCCGGGGCTGGAGTAAGGCTCGGAGGCATGGATCCGCTCTCCGGACAGGACGAAACGCCCCGCGCGGAGGCCGCGCAGGCCGGCCACCGGCCCACGGAGATCAACGCGCTGCTCGGACGCGGGACCCGCTTCGAAGGCAAGCTCCACTTCGAAGGCCGCGTCCGCCTCGACGGCGACTTCCAGGGCGAGATCCGCGGCGACGACGTGCTCGTCATCGGCGACGGCGCCCGCGTCTCCGGGGACATCCTCGTCGGCGCTTGCATCGTCACGGGGGGCGAAGTCTCTGCGAGCATCCGCGCCCGCACCGCCATCGAGCTCTACGCCCCCTCCAAGGTCACGGGCGCCCTTCACGCGCCGGCCATCTTCATCGACCGAGGCGTCCAGTTCGACGGTACTTGCAAGATGGCCCCCCTCGACGAGGCCGACACCCGCACCGCGCAAACCGCGACGCCGCCCCCCTCCACCCCGGCCCCGCCGACTCCTGCCTCTCCGGCGCCGTCTGTCGGTCGGGAGTGAACGAAGCGTCACGCCTCCGCAGGATGTGCGCGCCGCGTCGCACCCTTTCCTTCTGAATTCCCGAGGTTTCAGGCACCTCCGTGGCCCTCGCAAGCGGGCGGCACGGCTCATGCAATCTGGGATGGCGACGGTTTCACCCTTGTCGTTTTCCGGAGACACCCATGACGCTTCGCCTGCGCCACCTCGCCTTCGCCTGGCTCACGACCCTCGCCACCCTCGGCGTCGCGCCGACGACCGCGCGCGCGGGTGACGACGAAGCCACGCGGCTCGAGACGCGCGGCAAGGCGCAGCGCTACACGCAGAAGACCACGGAGCCCGAGAGCGCGATCGACACGGGCGGCGCGGCGATCCTGGTCCACGCGCCCATCGATGAAGTGCGCCGGATCATCACGGATTTCCGGCACTACGAGAAGGTCATCAAGCCCTTCAAGCAGAGCAAGCTCCTCTCGCGCTCGAAGGGCGTGAGCGAGGTCTATCTGGAGGTGCCGATCCTGCACGGCGCCGCGACGGTCTGGGTCGTCACGAAGATCGGACAGCCCGTCAAAGACGGAAACGAGGAGCGCATCACGGCGCGTATGGAGCGCGGCAACGTCGACGATTTTCGCGCCACGTGGAAGCTCCGCGCCGTGGACGGGGAGCGGACGATCGTGAAGCTCGAGCTGCTCGTCGACCCGAAGATGCCCGTGCCCTCGTCAATCGTGACGCCAGAGCTTTGCACGGCCGCAGACAAGGCCGTCACCGGGGTGCGTGATCAGGCGGAGAAGAACCATTCGACCGCCTCAGCCGCGCGCGCCGAGAAACAAAACGTCCCCTCCGAAGGCTCCTGATCCAGCAGGCGCGGGGCTTTGCCCCGGACCCCAGGAGGGGGCTGTCCGCCCCCTCCACCCCGGACCAGGCACGGCCTGGACCGCGGGCGAAAGCGCGC
>JANMGF010001536.1:0-1567 GCA_031374535.1 Polyangium sp. (in: bacteria) | reverse complement strand
AGCTGCGACAACCTCGGCCGCTTCATCCCCAGAAGCACCGCCGCGCGGGTGATGTTCCCGCCGCTCTCCTCGAGCGCCCGCGCGATGCACTCGCGCTCGATCTGGCGTTTCATGTCGCCCAGGCTGACGCCCGAACGGACGTGCGCGTACGTCACCAAGGCCGGCGTCGCGTCGCCCTCCCCTTGCGACTTGCGCTCGGCGGAGGACGTCGCGCCCCCACGCGCCTCCCGCTCGAGAGACGACGGAGGCTGGGAACCCCTCGTGATCTCGACGGACATGCCGCGCATGTACTCGACGTTCGTCGTGAAGTCCTCGAGCTCGATGACGTCCCCCTCCGCGAAGAGCGACGCCGCCCGCAGCGCGTTCTCCAGCTCGCGCACGTTGCCGTGCCACGCGTGCCGCATCAGCGCCTCGATCGACCGATCCGAGAGCTTCTTCTGCGGCTCGCCGCGCTCCTGCGCGATCCGCGCGAGCAGGGCGGACGTGATGAGAGGCATGTCCGCGAGGCGCTGGCGGAGCGCGGGGACCTCGAGCACCACCTGCCGCAGCCGGTAGTAAAGATCCTCGCGGAACTCGCCCCGCGCGACCATCGCCCGCAGATCGCGGTGCGTCGCGCAGAGGATACGCACGTTCGCGCGGATCGGCAGGGCGCCGCCCACGCGCTCGAAGCTCTTGTCCTCGAGCACGCGGAGGAGCGCGACCTGCGTGCGTTGCGAGATGTCGCCGATCTCGTCGAGGAAGATCGTGCCGCCCTCGGCCAGCTCGAAGCGGCCGCGCCGCCGCGCCTGCGCGCCCGTGAACGCGCCTTTCTCGTGGCCGAAGAGCTCGGAGAGCAGGAGCGTCTCGACGAGCGCCGAGCAGTTCACCTTGACCAGCGGGCCTGCGCGCCGCGGGCTCATCTCGTGGATCGCGTCGGCGACGAGCTCCTTGCCGGAGCCACTCTCGCCGTGGATCAGGACCGTCGTGTCGGTCGCCGCGACCTTCTTGATCGCCGAGAGCAGCGCGTTCATGCTCGCGTCGCGTCCCACGAGCCGCTCGATCGCCGTCACCGACGAGCGCGGGATGGACAAGGGCGACGACGGCGACGGCGGGCGGAGCGAAGGCGAGGAGCAACCCGGGCAGGACGTTTCCCCGCAACGCTCGCAGGAGCGACCTCCCGGCTCGCTCGGGCGTGAGGCCCTCGCCTCCAGCGCCGCGAGCGAACGTAGCTCGGGCCGCGCCAGGAAACGCTCGCGGATCCCCTCGGGCAAGGTCGCTGCCACGCGGACGCGCGCGGCGATCGCCGCTTGCAGGTGCGCCTCGGCCTCACGCATGTCGCCACGCGCCGCCACCGCGTGATGCAAGAGCACACGCGCCTCACGCTCGAGCTCCGGCGCTTCCGCTTCCCGCGCGAGATCGAGCGCCTCCTCTGCGACGCCGTCCCACGGATCACCGGCAGCCCGCGCGCGCGTCGCCTCGAGCACCGCGACCTCCGCGCGGGCACGGTTCGAGCTTGCGTGCGCCCGTGCTCGCTCGATCGCCTGCGCCGCGCGCGCCACGTTTCCGTCGTCGAGCGCGATCCGCGCCG
>JANMGF010001532.1:0-4606 GCA_031374535.1 Polyangium sp. (in: bacteria) | reverse complement strand
ACTGCCCGCGCCGATCTTCGGATGAAGGCGATTGCGCTCACGCTCCTCGCGGCGCTCTCTCTGGGTTGCGGGCCCGCGGTGGTTTGGCTGGGCCATAGTCCCGATCGCAGGCATCGCGTGGAGGTGCTCGAGAGCGCCGGCAAGCAACACGTGCGCGTCGACGGCGTGGACGGCGCCGCGTATCTGGGCATCGGGATCGAATCACTCGTGTGGAGCGGGAACGGCGGCCATCTGGCGTACCCCGCGCGCCGCGAAAGAGGCTGGTCGCTCGTCGTGGACGGGCGCGCGGGCCCGGTCTTCGAAGGCGTGGGAGAGGTCGCCCTGAGCCTGGACGGCGCGCACGTCGCTTATGCGGCGCAGCAGGGAGGAAAGTGGAGCGTCGTGCTCGACGAGAAGCCGGGGCCCGCCTTCGATGCGATTCTGGAGGGATCGTTGGTCTTTGGCCGCGGAGGCCGATTCGCTTATGCGGCCAGGCAGGGGGCGTCCGTGCGTGCGCTGGTCGATGGCGTGGCGGGTCCGCTTTACGACGGCATTGGAAAGCTCGGCTTCAGCGAGGATGGCGCCGTGGTGGCGCACGTCGGGCGACGCGGCGATCGAGCCTTTTTCTGGATCGACGGGCGCGAATCACCGCCCCAGGAAGCGATCGCCCATCACGCGCTCGCGCCACGCGGAGGTCGATTCGCTTACGTGGCGAAACGCGACGGGCAATGGCGCGTGGTCGTCGACGGCACCGAATCCACCGCTTATGCTCGCATTTCGGAGGTGTTGTGGAGCCCTGACGGTGCGCATGTGGCTTATGCAGGTCGGCGCGTGGACGGCGAGGGGATCGTCCTCGACGCGGTGGAGGGCCCGCCGTACGACGAAATCGCGCCCGGGAGCCTCGTTTTCGGGGAAGGCGGGCGGCTCGCGTACGCGGCGCGGCGAGGGCGCGGGTGGCATATCGTCGCGAATGGGGAGGAGGGCCCGGCCTACGACGCCGTGGACCGTCCGGTCTTTGCGCGGCGCGGGGCGGCGTTCGGGTACGTGGTCGCGAGCCGCGGGGCGCGTTTCGTGGTCCTCCAGGGGCGCGAGCAGAGGCCCTGGGCCTGGGCCGGCGATCTGGTCTTCAGCGCCGACGGGCGGCACCACGCGTATCTGGCAGACGACGGCGAACGAATGCGCGTCGTGCACGACAACACGCAAACGCCCTTCGATCGCGTGGTCCCCGGGACGCTGGTCCACGCGGAGGAGGGGCCTGGCTGGGCGTGTCTTGCCGTGGATCGGGCTGCGAAAAAGCTCTTCATCGTGATCGACGGCGCGAAAAGGCGGACGCTCGACGTGGAGGAGCTCTCGGCGGCAATGACCCAGCCGCGGGTCGAAGCGCGGTACGCAAAGGCAAAAGACGGGGAGATCTTGCGACGATGGATCGCCGCGGAGCTTGCCTTGTCGAAGTCGGAGCGGAAGGGAGCGACGTTCGTCCCCGCCGCTTCCCACATCCCATCGCCCGCCCGCTGACATTCACGCCACTCCGGTGCTAATCGTACGTTCGCCATGACGTCCCCCACCCCGACCTCGCCCTCGCCGAGCGCGCCTGCCGACGGCGCTCCGGTTGCGCAGGAGCCTGCTCGTTACGTTCACATCGAGGCCGAGCCCCGCTGGCAGCGCTTCTGGGAAGAGACCGGCGTCTTTCGCGCCGTTCGCCAGGAAGGCCGACCCAAGCGGTACGTGCTCGACATGTTCCCTTATCCCTCGGGCGCGGGGCTTCACGTCGGCCACCCCGAGGGGTACACGGCGACCGACATCTTCTGCCGCTACAGCCGCATGAAGGGGTACGACGTCCTGCACCCGATGGGCTGGGACGCCTTCGGCTTGCCCGCCGAGCAGTACGCCATCCAGACCGGCACGCATCCGGCCGAGACCACGCAGAAGAACATCGACACGTTCCGGCGCCAGCTGAAGATGCTCGGCTTCAGCTACGACTGGGAGCGCGAGCTCGGCACCACCGACGAGAACTACGTCCGCTGGACCCAGTGGATCTTCGTGAAGCTCTTCGAGCGCGGCCTCGCCTACCAGGACAAGATCCTCGTCAACTGGTGCCCCGCCCTCGGCACCGTCCTCGCCAACGAGGAGGTCGTCGACGGCAAAAGCGAGCGCGGAAATCACCCCGTCGTCCGCACCCCGCTGCGCCAGTGGATGCTCCGCATCACCGCGTACGCCGACCGCCTCGCCGAGGATCTTTCGCTCGTCGACTGGCCCGAAGGCACGCTCACGGCGCAGAAAAACTGGATCGGTCGATCCGAAGGCGCGCTGATTTCGTTCGACGTCCAAGGATTCGGGGACGCGAAGATCGACGTGTTCACGACGCGCCCCGACACGCTCCTCGGGTGTACCTACGTCGTGCTCGCGCCCGAGCACGCGCTCGTCGAGAAGATCACTTCCGCCGCGCACCTTGAAGCCGTACGCGCCTACGTGCAGGCCGCCGCGCGCAAGAGCGACCTCGATCGCGCCGCACTGAAGACCAAGACCGGCGTACCCACGGGCGCGATGGCCCTCCACCCGATCACCGGCGCGGCCGTGCCGATCTGGGTCGCGGACTATGTCATCGGCAGCTACGGCACGGGCGCGGTCATGGCCGTCCCGGGCCACGACGAGCGCGACTTCGCGTTCGCCAAGGCCTTTGATCTACCGATCATCGAGGTCATCAGCCCCGACGGGAAGCTGCGCGATTCCCTCGACGAAGCCTACGTCGACGAAGGCGTGCTCGTGCGCAGCGGCAAGTTCGACGGCCTGCGCTCGCTCGACGGCAAACGCGCCATCGTGGAGGAGCTCGTTCGCCTCGGGAAAGGTTCTTCCAAGGTCACGTACAAGCTGCGCGACTGGGTGTTTTCCCGCCAGCGTTACTGGGGCGAGCCGATCCCGGTCTACTTCCCCGTCGAGATGAAGGACTCCGCCGGCGACCCGCGCAAGGGCGACGAGCATGTGATCCGCTTCGACAAACCCATCGCGGTCGACGAGAGCGAGCTGCCCCTGCGCCTGCCGAACCTCGTCGATTTCCGACCCGGCGACGATCCCTCGGGCCCGCTCGCCCGCGCGGTCGACTGGAGGTTCTTCCAGAAAGACGGGCAGTGGTACGCGCGCGAGACGAACACGATGCCGCAATGGGCAGGCTCGTGCTGGTACTACCTGCGGTTCCTCGATCCGAAGAACGACGCCGAGCCGTGGAGCCAGAAGGCGTACGACGATTGGATGCCCGTCGACCTCTACGTCGGCGGCAACGAGCATGCCGTGCTGCACCTGCTTTACGCGCGGTTCTGGCACAAGGTGCTCTTCGACATCGGCAAAGTGAAACACCCCGAGCCGTTCATGAAGCTCGTCCACCAGGGGCTCATCCTGGGCGAGGACGGCGAGAAGATGTCGAAATCAGCCGGCAACGTGGTGAACCCCGACGACATCGTGAAGGCGTACGGCGCCGATTGCCTGCGCCTCTACGAGATGTTCATGGGCCCGCTCGAAGCGGTCAAACCCTGGCAATCGGCGCAGATCCAGGGCGTCGTGCGCTTCCGCGATCGGCTCTTCTCGATCCTCGGAGGCAGGCCGCTCGTGTCGGGCCTCGATGACGCGACGAAGCGTTTGCTCCACAAGACCATCAAGAAGGTCACGGAGGACATCGAGGCGCTGTCGTTCAACACGGCGATCTCCGCGATGATGGTCTTCCTGAACCACCTCGGGTCGCTGAAGGAGCTGCCGCGCGAGGCGGCGCGTGGGCTCTTGCTCTGCGTTTCGCCGTTCGCGCCGCACGTGGCCGAGGAGATCTGGCGGATGTGGGGGAACGAGCGATCGTGCTCGCTCGAAGCCTGGCCGACGTTCGATCCGGCGCTTTGCGTCGACGACGTGATCGAGATGGCGGTGCAGGTGAACGGCAAGGTCCGCGGCCGCGTGACGCTTCCCGTCAAGGCGAGCGAGGACGAGGCCCGAAGCGCGGCGCTGGCAGCCGAAGGCGTCGCGACCTACACGAACGGCAAGACCGTGAAGAAGTTCATCTACGTTCCTGGCAAGATCGTGAATCTCGTCGTCGCGTGAGCGTCCCATGCCCATGAAATCTGCGCGCTTCCTTGGCCTCGCCCCCGCGCTCGTCGCCATCGTGCTTTCGTCGTTCGCCTTTGGCTGCTCGAGTGATCCCGTGTTTGTCCGCGGCTCGGAGGTCGAGGGGCTCGACGATCCGCCGATGAGCACCGGCATCGACAAACGCGACATGGAGCAGCTGCTCCACGAGAACATGAAGCACCTCGTGGCCTCGCCCCTCGCGAAGAGCTGGGCCGACGCAAGCGACAAACCCACGCTGGCGATCTTCCCGATGCTGAACGAGACGAGTCAGCACGTGGACAGCCAGCTGCAGGCGCTGCTCTCGGACGCCGAGACCTTCATGGTCAACTCGAACCTCGTCACGGTGGTGAGCCGCGAGCGGCAAAACCAGATGATCGAGGAGGTCGAGCGGCAAAACGGCGGGCACTTCGATCCGAACCACGCCGCGCAGTACGGGCGTCAGCTCGGCGCGAAGTACTACATGACCGGCAAGGTCTACACCTCGGACGAGCGCACGGCGGGCGGGCGGCGCGTGCAGTACTTC
>JANMGF010001527.1:0-1743 GCA_031374535.1 Polyangium sp. (in: bacteria) | reverse complement strand
GTTGTACGACGCGAAATGGGCAAAATCGCTCATGTTGCCCGACGCCTCGTTCTCCCGGATCACGATCGAATAGGTTTTTCCGGCCACGAGGTCGACCGGCACCAGGTTCGACTCGCGCCAGTCGTCCCATTTCGCGAGGTGCGGCATCGTGAGTTGCCCGCTGCCCACGAGCGTCGCGCCGTCCCAGACCTCGATCGCCTTCACCCCGCACGTGATCCCCGTCGTGTAATCTCCGGCGCCGTTGCCGGCCGTCACCTGCAGGAGGTGCCGCCCCGATTGCTTCGCGCTCATGTTCGCCACGGTGATCGTGTGCTGCGGATCGCCCCAGTTTTCGTAATGCCAGCGACCGTGGTTGAAGACCAGCGTGCCCCCGTTGGCGGAGAAGCTCTGCTGCGCGCCGAAGGTCTGGATCCGGCTATAGTTCGGTCCCCAGTAACACGAGGGACGCGCGCGCTGGGAGGCGTTGCCCGACCCCTTGAACACGGCCTCCACCGTGTAGCAATAGGTCTCGGTCGCGTGATTGGCGCTCCCCGCGTCGAGGTACGAGGTCGTGCTGCCGGGCAGGTCGGCCGCGATCCGCGTCCCGTCGCGGTAGACGTTGAACGTCACGAGGGCCGCGTTCTCCACCACGCTCCAGCCGATCTGCACGCGATCGTTCGTGATCGAGGTGCTCGTGATCGAGGGCGTACGCGGCCCGAACACGTTCTTGTAATCGGCGATCTGCGCGTCCCCGAGCAACGTGATCCCCTTGCCCGACGCCGCGCCCGCGCCGAGCTCGATCTCGAACACGCTGTCCTGCCCGAGGGCCGCCGATTCGACGAAGCCCGTCCCGACGTCCTGCCCATCGAGCCGCACCGAAAGAACGTCGAGCAGGCCATTGTCCCCCGACGCGGCCGGGAGCTTCACCCGCACCGAGATACGTTTGCCCCGGTACTTCACGTTCGAAAGCGTGATCGTATCCATCCCCGAGAACAACGTATTGCGCAAGCCCCGCGTGATCTTCGGGGAAAACCGGATCCCGGCCTGCGTCGCTTCCAGCCCGAAAAGCACGTCGTGCACGACCCCGACGAACCCCGCGACGCTCCAGAGCTGGCGCTGCGAGTTCACGACCGGCCCGCTCGTCGGCCCTTCCTCTTTCCAGTTCGCCCCCGTGACGGCCTCGAAGTTCTCCATGTGCGAGAGGTTCAGCGCCGCGCCACGCACCAGCGAACGCACCGCGTGGTCGATCCCGTCGGCGTTCCCCGCCTTCGCGGCGGCCTTGGCCCAGAAGGCCGTGACGAAGGGCCAGATCGCGCGGTTGTGGTAGATCCGCGTGTCCTGCTGCTGGGGCCAGATCACGGGCGGGCCCTTCGGCAGCTGCGGATACCGCGCCACGATCTCCTCGGCCTGATCCTTCGTCGCCACGTCGAACAGCACCGCGAAGGCCGACCCCAGCAGATCGTATTGCAACGTCGCCGCCGGATCCAGGTACGTCGTGGCGAACGTCGAATACATCTGCCGCTCCGGAAGCCAGAGATGCGCCCGGATCGCCTCCCGCAGCGCCGTCGCCCACCCTGCATATTTCTGGCTCGCCGCCGCGTCGCCCTTCTCGCCTGCGAGCTTCGACGCGACGTCGAGCATCACGAAATGCCCGATGTTCGTCCCGAGCGCCTTGCTCATCCCGATCTGCGCCGTGTCGTTCGCCGTCCACGCGGGGTACGTCTGCTCGCGCCAATCGAGGAACGACTGCTCGCCGCGGTAGAG
>JANMGF010000405.1:0-3307 GCA_031374535.1 Polyangium sp. (in: bacteria) | reverse complement strand
CATGACCCAAGAAGCCTCCCCGACCCCCGCCGCTGCCCCCGCCGCTGTGGAGATGCCTTTCCAGGCCGAGGTGCAGCAGCTCCTCTCCCTCGTCATCAACTCGCTCTACGCAAACCAGGAGGTCTTCCTCCGCGAGCTCGTCTCGAACGCCTCCGACGCGCTCGACAAGGCCCGTTTCCTCGGCCTCACGCAGAAGGACGTCACCGAGCAGGTCGGCGAGCCGTCGATCTCGATCAAGCTCGACGACGACGCGCGCACGATCGTCATCGAGGACAACGGCATCGGCATGACGCGCGACGAGGTCGTCCAGAACCTCGGCACGATCGCCAAGAGCGGCTCGCTCGAGTTCCTGAAGGCGCACGCCGAGTCGATCCGCGCAAGCCAGGACAAGGACTCTGCCGTCAAGCTCATCGGCCAGTTCGGCGTGGGCTTTTACGCCGCGTTCATGGTCGCCTCGCGCGTCGACGTGGACACGCGTTCGATGCTCCCCGGGGCCGAGCCCGTGCTCTGGCGCTCGGGCGGCGCCGGGACGTTCACCATCACCGGCGGCGAGCGCGAGCACCCCGGGACGACGATCACGCTGCACCTCAAGGAGGACGCGCGTGAATACACCAAGGCCTATCGGATCAAGGAGATCATCCGGAAGTACTCGGACTTCGTCCACTTCTCGATCTCGGTGAACGGCGAGCTCGCGAACCGCAAGGCGGCGCTCTGGTCGCTGCCGAAGTCGCAGGTGACCGACGAGCAACACGCGGAGTTCTTCCGGCACGTGACGGGCGGCTACGAGGGTGAAAAGCCGCTCTGGCACCTGCACATGTCGATCGACGCCCCCGTGCAGTTCCAGGCCCTGCTCTATGTGCCCGAAAAGGCGCCGCCGGACCTCTTCCAGCGCGATCGCCGTTCGATCCGCCTCTACGCCAAGCGGGTGCTCATCGTCGAGGACTGCGACAAGGTCGCGCCGCTTTACCTGCGGTTCTTGCGTGGCGTGGTCGACTCCGAGGATCTCTCGCTCAACGTGTCGCGCGAGATGCTGCAGGAGGACAAGGCCCTGAAGCAGATCGAGTCGCAGATCACGAAGCAGGTCTTGAAGGGCCTGAAAGAGCTCGCCGAGAACGAGCCCGAACGGTACGCGACGTTCTGGCAGGAGTTCGGCAAGGTCATCAAGGAAGGCGTGTCGGTCGACTGGAAGAACCGCGACGCGATCGCGTCCCTCTGCCGGTTCGGCTCGATGAACACGCCCGAAGACAAGCTGATCTCACTCGAGCAGTACGTCGCGGCGATGCCCGAGTCGCAGAAGGAGATCTACTACCTCACGGGCACGAGCCGCCGCGGGCTGGAGAAGAGCCCGCACATCGAGGCCTTCAAGAAGCGCGGCTACGACGTGCTTTTCATGATGGAGCCGGTCGACGAGTGGGTGGTCCAGTCGCTGAACGAGTACGAAAAACGCAGGCTGCGCAGCATCGCCCACGGCGACATCGATCTCGGCGACGAGGACAAGCAGGCCGACGAGAAGGCGAGCGAGGAGATCAAGAGCGCGGTCTCCGCCGTGAAGGCGACGCTCGGCGATCGGGTGAAGGACGTGCGCGCGTCACGACGCCTCACCGACAGCGCGAGTTGCCTCGTGGCCTCGGAGGGCGACATGGGCGTCAACATGGAGCGGATCATGCGGATGATGGGCGAGGAAGGGCCCCAGGCGAAGCGCATCCTGGAGCTCAACCCCGAGAGCCCCATCGTGAAGAACCTGAGCGTGATCGCGGATCGAGATCCCGGCTCGGACAGCGTGAAGTTGTGGTCGGAGATGCTCTACGAGCAGGCGCTCCTCGCGGAGGGTGTGCTCGTCGATCCGGCGAAGCTGGTAAAACACATCCAGGATCTCCTGACGCAAGCGAGCAGCGCGGCGGTGACGGGGGGAGGTTCGAGCGGATCCTGAGATTCCGTAGCCGGACCGGGGGCGGTTCGTCGTAGAGTGCTCCGCGCATGATCCCGGTGCTGACGCGGGCCCAGATGCGGGCGTTCGATAGGTACGCGATCGAGTCGTGCCACGTGCCAGGCGTCGTCTTGATGGAGAACGCCGGCCGTGGCGCGGCCGACGTGCTCTCGGCGATGATCGAGGCCCGCCGCCGCCCGAGCACGAAGAGCCGTGATGACGAGACGATCTCGGCGCGCGCCCGCTCCTTCCCGGTCCGGCACGTTCGAAGCCCCGGCCAGCCCGCCACGTACCCGCTCGAAGCACGCGTCGTCGTCGTCTGCGGCACGGGCAACAACGGCGGCGACGGGTTCGTGGTGGCGCGGCACCTGTACGCGCGAGGCGCCGAGGTGGAGGTCTACCTCGCCGGCAACAGCGAGAAGGTCACGGGCGACGCGCGTATCAACCACGACGCCTACATCGACCTCGGCGGACGTTTCTTCGAGCTGCCCGAAGGCTCGAGCCTCGGCCCCCTGCACGTCGCCCTTTCGCGCGCCGACTTCGTGATCGACGCCCTCTTCGGCACCGGCCTCGACCGACCGATCAGCGGCCACCTCGCCGACGTCATCGCCGTCCTCAACGACGCGAGCGCTCGCTGCGTGGCGCTCGACATTCCCTCGGGCCTCGACGCCGACAGCGGCGCGCCGCTCGGGATCGCCGTGCGCGCCGATGACACCGTCACCTTCGGCCACCTCAAGATCGGCATGCTCACGCCTGAAGGCGCGCGCCTCGCGGGCAACGTGCACGTGGTCGACCTCGGCGTCCCCGACCCGCCCATCCTCGCCCACGTCGGCGTGGTCGCCGAGGTCCTCCGCCGCGAGACGATCGGCTCGTACTTCGCCCCGCGCGAGGCGAGCGTGCACAAACACAAGGCCGGCGACGTGCTCGTGGTCGCCGGCTCCCCCGGCAAGCTCGGCGCCTCCCTCCTCACCGCGCGCGCGTCAATGCGCGCAGGCGCCGGCCTCGTCACGATCTGCACCTGGCCCGACGCCGCGACGTCCCTCGAGTCACGCGTCGTCGAGGTCATGACCACGCGCATCGACCCGAACCGGATCGGCCCTTCACTCGACGCCGCGCTCGCGGGCCGCCGCACCGTGGCCATCGGTCCTGGGTTCGGCCTCGGCCCCGAGGCGCGCGCGGCCGTTGATCACGTGGTGCTCGGCTGGGACGGCCTCAAGGTCGTCGACGCCGACGCGATCACGCATTTTTCCGGCCGCCCGGAGTCGCTCGCGCAATCGAAGGGCCGCCTGGTCCTCACGCCGCACCCGGGCGAGCTCGGTCGTCTCCTCGGCCGCAGCGCCACCGCGATCGAGCAGGACCGCTTCGGCGCCGTCCGCGAGG
>JANMGF010001503.1:0-3039 GCA_031374535.1 Polyangium sp. (in: bacteria) | reverse complement strand
GCGTCCGTTCCTGGCACTCGCCGCGCCTGCCCCGGGCATTTCAATGTGCCCCGGTCGGATAACGATCGTCGTTTCCTTTCCGATGATACCTGGACGCCAGGGATGCGAGGGTTACCTTGATACGCGTGCGGCCGGGAGAGGTGCTCGGGGGGCGCTTCCGCGTCGAGGCGCGCGTCAATGCGGGGGGCATGGGCGAAATTTTTCGCGCCGTGGACCTCATGACGGGCGACATCGTCGCGGCGAAGGTCCTCGTCGCGGTGTCCCCCGAGAGCCTCGAGCGGTTCGAGCGGGAAGCGCGGATCCTGGAGCGCCTCTCGCATCCGGGGATCGTCCGCTACGTCGCGTACGACACGTCCTCCGCATCGAGCCCGCTGCTCGTCATGGAGTGGCTCGAAGGCGAGGACCTCGGGCACAGGCTCGCCCGAGGGCCGCTCGCCATGCGCGAGGCCGTCTCCCTCGGCGTGCGCCTCGCCGAGGCCCTCTCCGACGCCCACGCGGCCGGCATCGTGCACCGCGATCTCAAGCCGCAAAACGTCTTCCTCGTGAACGGGTCCGTCGAGGATCCACGCATCCTCGATTTCGGCATCGCGCATTGTTGCGAGGCCTCGCGTATCACCCAGACCGGCACCGTCATCGGCACGCCGAGCTACATGGCGCCCGAGCAGGTGCGCAGCGGCAGCATCGTCAAGGCGAGCGCCGACGTGTTTTCGCTCGGCTGCTTGCTCTTCGAATGCCTCACGGGCGCGCCGCCTTTCCGCGCGGATCACACCATCGCGGTGCTCGCCAAGATCATCTTCGAGGAGGCGCCTCGGCTCCGCGAACGCGCGCCCTCCGTGCCCTCGTGGCTCGACCACCTCATCGCCCGCATGCTCGCCAAGGACCCCGCCGGGAGGCCCCCAGACGGCGCGGCCGTGGCGATCGAGCTCGCCGCCGAGAAGGACCTCGATCCCCCGATCTCGGAGTCGCCGCGCTCCTCGGCGACCCGCTCGACGCTTGGCGAAGGCGAACGGAGGTTCCTCGGGGTCGTGCTCCGCGGACGCAGGGAAGGGCCGCTTCCGGCGCTCTCCTTGGCCACCACGCTCGCCTCGTCGTTCCCCATGGGTGATCTCGGCGCGATCGCCGAACGCTTCGGAGGTCACCTCGAGGTCTTCGCGGATGGCACGGCCGCCGTGGTGATCGATCGGACGCGTGTGCCCACCGACGTCGCGGCCCACGTCGCCCGTTGCGCGCTTGCCCTCTCGGAGCGCGCGCCCGGCGCTGCCATGGCCGTCGCCGCGGGCTTTGGCGAGCGCGCCCATGGCGTACCCGTCGGCGAGGCCATCGATCGCGCCGCGCGGCTCCTCCACGCCCACCGCAAGGACGACAAACCCCGCATCGCCCTCGACGAGACCACCGCCGGCCTGCTCGACGCGCGTTTCGACGTGGAGACGCTCGATGACGGCGGCTATTCGCTCCTCGGCGAGCGCGCGAGCTTCGAGGTCTCGAGGCCCCTGCTCGGCAAACCCACGCCTTGCGTCGGTCGCGAGCACGAGCTTGGCCTCTTTGATCTCACCTTCGGCGCATGCAAGAACGAGCCTGCCGCGCGTGTCGTCGTCGTCTCCGGCCCGGCTGGCATCGGCAAATCGCGCCTGCTCCACGAGTTCGTCGAGAGGCAGAGGGAAGGGGCCGAGTCCGCGGAGATCTGGTTCGGTCGTGGGGATCCGCTGCGCGTCGCTTCGAGCTTCGGCCTGCTCGCCGAGGTCCTGCGCGGCGCTTCGGGCATCCGCGGCGGCGAGCCTCTTTCGCGCCGCCGCGAGCTTCTTTTGGGCCGCGTCGCGCGCTGCGTGCCCGAGCGAGATCGCCGCCGCGTCGCGCACTTCCTCGGCGAGCTCTCGGGCGTGCCTTTCCCCGACGACGAGGACTTGCCGCTCCGCGCCGCGCGAAAGGACCCCGAGCTCTGCGGCGAGCAAATGCAGCGCGCGCTCCGTGATTTCCTGCGCGCCGAGTGCGCAGACATTCCGCTGTTGCTCCTGCTCGAGGACGTGCACTGGGGGGATCGTGCCTCCTTGCTCGCGCTCGACGCCGCGCTCGAAGGTCTCGCGTTCGAGCCGATTTTCCTCGTCGCCTCGGCGCGCCCCGAGATCGACGAGCTTTTCCCTGGCCTCTGGTCGCGCCGTGGCCGCCAGGACGTTCGCCTCCGGCAGCTCTCGCCCCGCGCCTGCGTGCTCCTCGTCCGTCATGCGCTCGGCGAGAGCGCGAGCCCCGAGCTGGAAAACCGCCTCGTCACTTCCTCCGAGGGGCATCCGTTTTTCCTGGAAGAGCTCATTCGCGCCGAGGCCGAGGGCCGCGGGGGCACGCCGCCTGGGACGGTCGTGGCCATGGTGCAATCGCGCCTCGAGCGCCTCGAACCGAGCGCCCGGCGCACCCTGCGCGCCGCGAGTATCCTCGGCGAAGTCTTCTGGCGTGGCGCCGTCACGCGCCTCGCCGGCGACGACGACGCGGATGTCGCCCGGGATCTCGCCGCCCTCGTCACCCACGAGATCGTCACCCGCCAGCGCGAGAGTCGTTTTCCCGGCGAACCCCAGTATGCATTTCGCCAGGCGCTCTGGCGTGAGGGCGCCTATGCGATGCTCACGGAGGAGGATCGGGCGCTTGGCCATCACCTCACGGGCGAGTGGCTGGAGGAGAAGGGCGAGGCCGATCCGTTGGTCCTGGCCGAACATTACGAGCGTGGCGGCGCCTCGGCGCGGGCGGCGTCGTTTTACCTCGCCCAGGCGGTGCAATCGGCGGCGCGCAAGGATTACCTCGACGCCGAGCGATGTTATGGCAAGGCCGAGGCGCTCTGGGGCGAATTGCCGACCCTCGCGCAGCGGGGCCGTGGTCTCTCGCGTTTCCGGCTCGGCCGTTATCCCGAGGCGCTCGCCGAGCTCGGCCGTGCGCGGGAAGGCGCGAAGCGGCGCGGCGAATCGTTTGTCCTCGTGGAATTGTTCCTCGACGAGGCCATGGTGCTCGACACCACGTCGATGGGACTCGACGAGCAGGTCGAGGCGGTGCTGCGCG
>JANMGF010001446.1:0-9214 GCA_031374535.1 Polyangium sp. (in: bacteria) | reverse complement strand
CGGCGCGGCGGCGATGTCCCAGGGCGCTTGCACACCCACCTCGTAAGCCTGGTCTATGCGCCGGCGCCGCGCGTTCGGCAAGGGCAAGAAGGCTCGACGCCGGCGGGCACGAGCGGTAGGAAGGGAAGCTCCCGCGTTCGTCCCAGCCTGCGCCATGCGTCTCCCCCAAGCGCCCATTTCCCTCCTCACCCTCGCCCTCACGGCCCTGCTCGTGGCCTTTGCCCGACCCTCGTCCGCGGCTCCGGGCCAGAACGGCCTTGCGGACAAACAGGCGTGCGCCGACGCCTCCGAACAGGGCCAGGAGCTGCGCGACCAGGGCAAGCTCCTCAGCGCCCGCGCGCGTTTCCTCGCCTGCACCATCGAGGTTTGTCCCGCCATCATCCGCAAGGACTGCGCCGCTTGGCTCGCCGACGTCGACGAACGTATCCCCTCGATCGTCCTCGATGTGCAGGGCCCCGACGGGCAGGATCTCACCCGCGTCCGCGTCCTCGAGGCCGGCGCCGTGCTCGCCGAGACCCTCGACGGCAGGGCGATCTCCCTCGATCCAGGCGAACACCGGCTCCGCTACGAGTGGTCCGGGGCCCCGGCGGTCCTGCAACGTTTCGTCCTCCGCGAAGGTGAAAAAAGGCGGCGCCTCTCCGTCCGCTTCATGAAAGCCGCGCCTCCTGCGTCCGCCGCGACGTCGCCCCTGCCCATCGCCCCGCTCGTGCTCGGCGGCGTGGCCCTCGCGGGAGGAGCTGCATTCGCAGGCCTCGCCGCCAGCGCGCGAAGCGATTACGACCATCTCGACGCGACCTGCGCGCCTCGCTGCACCCCCGAGGCCGTGGATCCCGTGCGCACCAAGCTCGTGCTGGCCAACGTCTTCTTCGGCCTGTCCGTCGCATCGCTGGGCGCTGCCGCCATTCTATGGTTCACGCGCCCCACGGCGCCCCGCGCAAAGACCACCGCATTCGCCATCACGCCCCTGCCCGGCGGCGCCGCGGCCTTTTTCGGCGGCGCGCTCCCCTTCGAGTGAACGTCCCCCTCCTCCCCCCGTGATCGGACCGATCACTCCTACGATCGGCCCGATCAGCTCCGTGATCACGCCGATCACCCCCACCCCGGCATGCCCTGCGTTTCAAGCCCTTTGGGTCATCCCGCACCCCGGCATGCCCATTGCCATGAGGCGCGGGCATGACGCACCTCACGCGACGACGTTTCCTTTCGGGCATGGGCGCGGCCCTCGTCGCCGCCCCTGCCCTCGGCCTCCTCGGGCGTGACCTTCGCGCCGAGGTCGCGACCCCGGCCCGCCGCCTCATCGTGTTTTTCTCGCCGAACGGCACCATTCACAAGCACTGGCGCCCGACCGGCAGCGGCGTGAATTTCTCCTTCCCTGCCGGCGGCATCCTCGAGCCCCTCGCCCCGCACAAAAGCCGCCTCATTGTGTGCGACGGCCTCGATTTCCAGGGCGTCGAGAACCACGAGGCGGGCATGGCCACCATGCTCACCGGCGGCGGCGGCCTCGGCACCGAGACCTCTGGAAAAAGCATCGATCAATACGTCGCCTCCCGCCTCGGGCAGGCCGATCGATTCCCCTCCCTCGAGCTCGGCGTACAAACGAGCGCCTGGGGCGGCGGCGTCCAGACACGTATCTCGTATTCCGGCCCCGGCCAGTATGTCCCGCCCGACGACAGCCCCAAGAGCGTCTTCACCCGCATGTTCGGCGACGCTGTCGGCGGCCCCGCCGAGCTCGACGCCGCCCTCGCCCGCAAGAAGAGCATCCTCGACCTGCTCCGCGGCGAGCTCGGCACGCTCCGCGGCAAGGTCTCCGCCGACGAACGCGCGAAACTCGACGAGCACCTCGAATCGCTGAAGAAGATCGAATCCGGCCTCGAAGGCCCGCTCTGCGCCCCGCCCTCCGCGCCTCCCCAGGTGGGCATCTACGACAACGACGCGTTCCCCACGATCGGCAAATCCCAGATGGATCTGCTGGTCCTCGCGCTCGCCTGCGACATGACCCGCGTCGCCTCCGTGCAATGGAACCACACCGTCGGCCCCGTCGTCATGAGCTGGGCCGGCGTCGCCGAGGGCCACCACGGCCTCTCCCACAGCGACGACGCCAATACCAAGGGCGTCGCCGATTTCGTGGCCACCGAGCGCTGGTATGCTGAACAATTCGGCTACCTCCTCGATCGCCTCGCCACGACGGCGGATCCGCAAGGCGGCATGCTCCTCGACTCGACCGTCGTCCTCTGGTGCAAGGAGCTCGGCGACGGACGCCTGCACGATTGCAAGTCCGTCCCGTTCGTCCTGGCCAGCGGCGGCGGCGGCCTGGCCACGGGCCGGTACCTGAACTTCGGCGGCACCTCGCACAACCGCCTCCTCGTCTCCATCTGCCACGCCCTCGGCCTCGACAACAACACCTTCGGCGACCCGACCAAAGGCACGGGTCCCCTGCCGGAGCTCTTCGCGTGAAACCGAATTCCAACAACGTGGGAGCCATGGCCATGCTGCGTTCCGTCCTTCGCTCGAACTCCGCCCGGATCACGGGCGCCCTCGCGCTCGCCGCCGCCTTCGCCGGTTGCCTCGGCGAGGATGAAAAGAATGGTGGAACCGCCTCCGGCGTCGTCGGTTGTCCGGACGACCTCGCCTTCTTCGAGAACAACGTCTACGAGCCCCTGCTCGAGAAAAAATGCTTCGTTTGCCATAGCGGCAACGGCATGGCCGGCAAGAGCCGCCTCGTCCTCGCGCCGCGCAGCGAGCCTGGGGCCCTCGAAAAGAACCTCGAGGTCGCCCGCGCCCTCGCCCTCGACCCGATCGAAGGCCGCGCCGTCCTCCTGAGCCGCCCCTCGGGCCAGCACCCGGAGGGTCATCCCGGCGGCACGATCATAGAGCCGAACAGCCCCGATTACGCGACCCTCTCGCTTTTCGTCACCCGTACGACCCGCGGCGAAGGCTGCGCCGCGCCTTCCGCCTCGTGCGAAACCGTGCAACCCGGGCCCCGCGTCCTCCGCCGCCTCTCGCGGAGCGAATACGACGCGACGATCGAGGACCTCGTCGGCATCGAATCCTACTGGGGCGAATCCTTCGTCCCCGACATCGTCATCGGCGGATTCGACAACAACGAAAGCGCGCTCCGCGTGAGCCCCCTCTTCGCCGATCAGGTCCGCCGCGCGGCCGAGGAGATCGCGCAGACCGCCCTGATGAACCCCGCGGGCTTTTTGCCTTGCGACCCGGTTGCCCAGGGCAATGACGCTTGCGCCAAGACGTTCGTCGAGACCTTCGGCAAACGCGCGTTCCGCCGCCCGCTCAGCGCGGACGAAACGCCGCGTTATCTCGCCCTCTACCAGACCATCGCCACGAAGGAAGGGTTTCTCGAGGGAATCGAGGCCGTGATCACGGCCATGCTCCAGTCGCCCCATTTCCTGTACCGCACCGAGATCGGCGACGAATCCCTCCCGGCTGCCGGCGGTCGCGTCCGCCTGACGCCCCACGAGATCGCCACCGAGCTCTCGTACATGCTCTGGGGCACGATGCCCGACGCCGCGCTCTTCGCCGCCGCCGACGCGAACACGCTCTCGACGCCGGAGGAGGTCTCAGCCCAGGCCAAACGCCTGCTCGACGATCCCCGCAGTGACGAGATCATCGAGCGTTTCGCCGTGGCCTGGCTCGAGCTCGACAGGCTCGACGCCGCGCCCAAGGACGCCGCGACGTACCCGCAATGGAATGCCGAGATCCGCGCCGCCATGATCGAGGAGACGCGCCTCTTCGTGCGGCACGTCATTCGCAAGGGGGAGGGCACCGTGGCGGAGCTCCTCGACGCTCCCTACACCTTCGCCAGCCCCAAGCTCGCGGCCTATTATGGTTTGCCCGCTCCCGCGGGCGCGCAGGACGAGAACGATTTCGGCATGGTCGAGCTCGGCAGCTCCGGCCGCGCCGGCATCCTCACGCACGGCAGCGTGCTCGCCACGCATGGAAAACCCGCCGGCTCCTCCCCCACGCACCGCGGCAAACTCGTGCGTGAACGCCTTTTCTGCCAGCCCTTGCCGCCGCCGCCTCCCGGCGTGGTCGCCGAGCCGCCTCCCATCGATCCCACGAAAAGCACCCGCGAGCGATACGCCGCGCATACCACGGTCGCGCTCTGCGCGAGCTGCCACGACCTCGTCGACCCCATCGGCTTTGCCTTCGAGCATTTCGACGGCATCGGCCGCTATCGTACGGACGAGGGCGGACTGCCGATCGACGCGTCCGGCGAGATCCTCTCCGCGCCCGCCACCACGGGCAGCTTCGTCGGCGCGCCCGAGCTCGCCGGCGTGCTCGCCGAGAGCGCCGACGTCCAGGGTTGTTATGCCCGCTCCTGGCTCCGTTATGGCTACGGACAGCTCGACGAGGGCCGCCTCGCTTGCCTTTCGAGCCAGGTCGCCGATGATTTCGAGAAAGGAAACCTGCGCGTCCTCGATCTCCTCATCGCGCTCACCCGCACCTCGCATTTCACCGAGCGTGTCGCCGATCCCCCGGACCCCAACAATCCGACCGGCGCGGGCGCGGGCGGTTCGGGCGGCGCAGGTGGCGCGGGTGGAGACCCGACCGGCGCGGGCGGCGCGGGCGCGGGTGGCGAAGAGCCTGGCCCCACGCAGCCGCTCGTCGTCACGACCACGGTCGACAGTGATTGGGGCACCGGGTATCAGCTCACCGTGCAGGTCACGAACATCGGGAAAGATCCGCTCACCTGGACCCTCCCGCTGAAGGTCGACGGGACCGTCGCCAATATCTGGAATGCCGATTTCACGGTCACCGAGGGCACCACCGTCTTCGTCGGCAAGGACTACAACGCGGTCCTCGCCCCCGGCCAGGCCACGAGCTTCGGCTTCGTCGCGAATCGCTGATCGCGACCGTTGATCACGCCCGGATGACGACCGGGCGGACGGACCCTACGTTTCGCGGAGACCATGTTCGCCGCGTTGCCCGCCGCCCTGCCCCTGGACCACCCGACGACGTGGTACGGCCCCGCTATCGTCCGTTTTGAAGCCCAGTTCCCGGGAAATCCCTACGACCCCGAAGAAAACGACCTCCGCGTCGTCTTCGTCGGCAAGAATGGCGAAAGGCTGGAACGAATCGCCTACTTCGACGGCGCCTCCGCCTACGAGGCCGTCCTCGTCGCGCCTTCACCCGGGCGTTACGAGCCGCTCCTCTACCGCAACGGTGCCCTCCAGGAAATCGCGGCGCAGGGCGGGAAGGTGAACCTCGACAGGGCTCTACCGCGGGGCTTCATCCGCGTCGATCCACGCCATTCGAACCGCTTCGTGTGGGACGACGGCACGCCTTATTATCCCCTCGGCTTCAACCTGGGATGGCAGATGCCGGACATGCCGCCCATGGCCGAGCAGATCGCCCGCATGGGCTCCGCCGGCATTCGCTGGACGCGTATCTGGGCGAGCTCGTGGGACGGGAAAAACCCCTGGTGGCCCGTGGACGACCCGAGCGCGCCGCGGGATCGGCTCTGGGAGCCGGCGCTCGCGAAATGGGACGCCCTCTTCGTGGCCAGCGAGAAGGCCGGCGTCCCGATGCAGATGGTCCTCTTCAACCACGGCTCCTTCAGCACCACGATCAACCCGAACTGGTCCGGGCATCCGTGGAATCGCGCCCACGGCGGGTTTCTCCCGGATGCCGCCGACGTCTTCAAAAACCCGGAGGCCCGGCGGCGCACGAAGATGTGGCTCCGCCACGCCGTCGCCCGGTTCTCGCATTTTCCGTCCCTCTTCGCGTGGGAGCTCTTCAACGAGGTCGAGTGGACGGACGGCGCGCGCGACGGGCGAACCTCGGAGATCACGGCCTGGCACGAGGAAATGGCCCGGTACATCCGATCCCTCGATCCCTACCATCACCCGGTCACCACGAGCGCAATGCTCGCGCCGCCCGCTGTGTGGCGCTCCCTCGACTTCTTCCAGCCCCACCTTTACACCGACCAGATCACGGTTTTCACCCGCCTCCGCTGGCTATCCGGCCGCGCGCCGGCCTTTTTCGGGGAAGTGGGCCCGTCGAACCCCGCCTCGTCGAACCTGCGGGCGTTCGTCCGTGACGCCCTCTACGCCGGCATGCTCCGCAATCACGCGGGGACCCCCATGTTCTGGTACTGGGACCTCGTCGAAAAACAGGATCTCTATGGCGAATTCCAGACGGCCGCGAAGGTGCTCGACGCGAGCCGTTTGCCCTGGCACCCCCGTGCCGAGCCGCGGAGCGTCCTCGTGCTCCCCCCTGCGCGCGCGATGGCGCTCGCGGAGCCGGGCTGGATGACGATCCGGATCACGGCTCGCGCCCCCGGGGAAGTCCGCATCCTCGGCGCACGACTCGAGGAGGGCCCTTACGATAGGACCCTGATCGACCTCGAAACGGGCCATTCGCGCAAGGACGTGGTGCGTGTTGCAAAAACGGGCCTGGTTACGTCCCTTCCAGCGGCGGACGTGGTGATCGTCCTCGAAAAACGAGCGGCCGGCGGCGGCTGAAGCTTCAGCCGAACGCGCGCATCGCGAAAAGCACGCCCACGCCCGCCCCCAGCGCGAGCGCCAGAATGGTCGCGACCTTCTTCCCGAGCGCAGGGCCGCCAATGGAGACGGCTATCCCCGCCTTCACGATCGTATTCGTCACGGCCGCGAGCGTGATCGCCGTCGCCGCCACGGAGCCTTCGAGGCCCGCGCGGTGGAGCTCCGTGACCGAAAGCGTGATCGCGTCGACATCCGTGAGGCCCGCGAGCACGCTCGACGCATAAATCCCCTTGGACCCGAGATAGATCTGCGCCGCCTTGGCGACGAAAAGCACCACGCCGTAAAGGAGCCCGAACGAGACCGCCTGCCGGAGCTCGAAAGGGTTCTTCAGCTCGAGCCCGCCCTTTTTTTTCGCGGTCGCGCCCGCCCCGTCCGCCTCGCCGCCCTCGGGCGCCGGAGCAACGGTCGCCGCGGCGCGCGCCTCGTTTGTCGAACGATAATAAAGCCACACGGACGCGGCGAACCCCACCCCCGCCATCGTCCCGAGCGACGGGGCGAGCAAGGAAAGAAGCGGGCGATCCATCACGGAGATCACCGCCACCACACGCGCGAACATCGTGGAGCAAGCGACCACGATCGCCACCGCGCAAACCGCGGCGATCCGTGCGTCCTTCTTCGCCCGCCCCGCATACGTCATGGTGACCGCCGTCGAGGAGACGAGCCCGCCGAGCAGCCCCGTGAGCAAGAGCCCGCGATCCGCGCCCACGAGCCGCGTCGCCAGATACCCGGCGAAGCTGATGCCCGCGATGAGCACGATCATCATGCCGATCTTGAACGGATTCAGCACGGCGAGCGGCCCATACGGTTGGTTTGGCAGGACAGGCAACACGATCAAGGCCAGGATCAAGAATTTGGCCGTCGCATACACGTCATCCGCGGAGACGCGGCCCGCGAATCGGTGCATGGGCCGCTTCAACGCGAGAAGCGCGAGCGTCGCGGCCGCCGAGCTCGCGACGAGCAGGTACCGTTGCGAGGCGTCGGCCATGACCTCCGGCATCACCGCGATCGCCCCGAGCACGAACGTGACGAGCGCCGCGATCTCCGTGGAGACGCCGATATCTCCGCGGGCCCCGCTCCACACGTGGGAGACCGTGATGAACGCGATGACGCCGACGAGGAGCGTGGCGAGCAGCCATGCCCCGGCAAAGGGGCGAACGAGCGCCCCGAGCGCTCCCAGCAAGGCGATGAGCGGGAACGTGCGGATCCCGCCGAACTCGAGGCTCGGCTCGCGGCCCTGGTGCTCCTGCTCCGCGAGGCTCTGCGCCTGCTGCCTCTCCGCCCCGATGAGCCCCCCGGCCCCCATGGCCACGGCGAGCGATATCAATGTCTCCTGGAACGTCATGATGTGGGACCCAGAATCGGCTCCCGCCCACGATCGTGTCAAGCGCGCCGTCCGCACGCGCGCCCGTGCTCGGCCATGTTTTTCTGGGGCTCGGCATGCTAAGGCTCGCCGCGGAGGAGACCCGTGCTCGAGATCCCGCTCTACCAGATCGACGCCTTCACGCGCCGCCCTTTCGCCGGCAACCCCGCCGCCGTTTGCCCCCTCGCGGCGTGGCTTCCGGACAAGACGCTCCAGGCGATCGCCGCGGAAAACAACCTCTCGGAGACGGCGTTTTTCGTGCGCCAGGGCGATCGATTCGATCTCCGCTGGTTCACGCCTTCGGTCGAGGTCGATCTCTGCGGACATGCGACGCTCGCCGCCGGGTACGTGGTCCTCGAGCTGCTCTTTCGGAGCCTTCCTGCCGTGGCGTTCCAGACGCGGAGCGGCGAGCTCGTCGTGCGGCGCGCCGAGGGCCTGCTTTCGCTCGACCTTCCCGCGCGGCCGCCCGCGGCCGTGGAGGTGAGGGACGCGCTCGCCGATGCGCTCGGCAAGCGGCCGATCGCGGCATTTGCGGCGCGGGATCTCGTGGCCCTTTACGAGAGCGCCGACGACGTGCGCGCCCTCCGGCCCGACATGGCGAAGATCGCGGCGCTTGACACCTTCGCGGTGGGCGTCACCGCGCCCGGGACCGGTATCGACGGAGACGTCGATTTCGTATCGCGCTTCTTCGCGCCGGCGAAGGGCGTACCCGAAGATCCCGTCACCGGATCGTTTCATTGCACGCTCGTGCCCTACTGGGCCTCGAAGCTCGGCCGCGCGCGGCTCTCTGCGCGCCAGGTGAGCCAGCGTGGGGGCGAGCTCGACTGCACGCTCGCGGGTGATCGTGTCCTGCTCGCGGGCGGCGCGGTGCTCGTGATCGAGGGCCGGATGCGCCTCGAAGCGACGACGCTTCCCTGATTCGGCCTCTCCGGGTATCTTGCGGCGGCCCATGATTCCCATTCTGCGGTGCACCGACCTCGAGCTCACCGATCTCGCCGACGACAAACCCGAGCTCGTCGATCCCGACACGGGTGAGCCTTCGGGCCTCTCGCTCGTGCAGTGGCTCGGCGCCGGCGGGATGTCGGCCGTATTCCTCGCCGAGCGTGTGCCGGATACCGACGCGCCGGGCCTCTCCGAGCTCGCGCCCTCGCGGGTCGCCGTCAAGATCGTCAAGCCCGGGACCGAACACGGCCTCTCGCAGATGGGCATGACCAGCCGGGACCTCGCGCGGCGCGAGATCGAGGCGCTCGATCGGGTGAAGAACCTCATCCCGCCGAGCGAATTCGTGATCGGGTATTACGGGCAGGGCAGCGCCCTCGTCGCGCTCTCGGAC
>JANMGF010001442.1:0-2309 GCA_031374535.1 Polyangium sp. (in: bacteria) | reverse complement strand
CGCGACGATCGTCTCGCCCTTTTTCTCCAGCCGATCGAGGTCTCCGTGGATCGTCCGCACGAGCTCCCCGGGCGCCGTGAACGTCTCTCCCGCCGCGCCCCAGCACTGCGTCTCCACGTGCGAGGGACACGGCGCACGCAGCGCCGACCGATCCTCGCTGGCGATCGCGTGCGCGAGCTCATCCGGCGTCTCTGCCGACGGAGCACGCCCGCCCCCACGCTCCACGAGCGCGCGCGCCCACGCCTCCGCGAGCCCCACGTCCCCGTACGCCACCATCGCCTTCGAGTCCCCGAGCCGCTCGGCCAGACCTCCCCGCGGCTTGCGCCCCACGATCGCGGCGCCCTCGTCCGTCACGCGCGCCATCACGGCCGTGACCAGCATGGGCCCGAGCCGCGGCCCGAGGCCGTTTTCGTCCGCGCCGATGCGGTAGTTCGCGCTCGCCTTCTCCATCGCGCGCACCTCTGCCACGAACGGAGCGCCGCGTCATCGAGAGCGCGAAAAGCCTGCGCGACCTTTCCCGCTCGCTTGGCGTATGCTGCGCGGGCCATGACGAGCACAGGCGGGCGAGCTGGCCGGTTCCTGGGGGCCTTCGTTCTGGTGGCCAGCGCGATGGCCGCATCCGCCTGCGCGCGCCCTGCACTCACGCGGGACGGCCAGGTCGTCTTCGCGCAAGCCGGCGGCCGTCGTGGTGCCTCCGTGCTCACCGCGAACGGCGTCGAGTTCATCGATGCCGCCGAGCTACCCAAGCCCGTCGTTCGTCGGAGCCCCAACGATCCCTGGACCCCGCCCACGGGTTTTCTCGTCCCCAAGGACGGCATCTGGCGCAAGACCTCGAGCCCCGTCGCGCTCTCGGGCCGCGGCCTCGGCGTCGTCGTTCGATCGAGCGACGCCCTCGTCCCGAGCTGGGGCGGCGAGCTCCTCCTCCGCATCGACGCCATCGCTCCCGCCGAAGCGTTCCCCGCCGCCAAACCCTCCGTCCGCGAGCCTCGCCGCCTCGTCATCGTGCTCGACGGCCGCAACCCCAACACCGCGCCCCTCGCGCGGATCGCCCTCGACGACCTCGGCGATCGCGATCGCGTCGCCATCATCGACGCCTCCGGCCCGCGCCTCGTCGTGCCCTCCTTGCCCGGCTCGCATCGCACCTTGCTCGACGGCGCCGTCACGCGTGTCCTCGAGCGCCCGCGCGGCGGCGTTGCAGCCGCGGGCACCCGTGATCTCGCAGGCGCCCTCGCCCTCGCGCGAGGGTTCATCGGCGCGCGCACCCTCCCCGAAACGACGCTCCCCACCGTGCGACAAGTCCTCGTCTTGAGTGACGGCATCGGCGTCGCGCAGGCCGGTCTCCGCCTCGCCAACGAGGTCGCCTCCCTCCGTCGCGCCGACGTGCGTGTCTTCGCGGTCGGCACGCCCGATCGCCTTCAAGTCGAGCAACTCGCGCCCTTCGGCGACGACGTCTTTGCCGGCGGCACCTTCGCCGATCGCGAGGATGCCGTCGCGCGTGTCGTCCCTCCGCCGGGCGACGTCGTGCTCGAAGACGTCGAGCTCACCGTGCACTCTGTCCCTGCGCCCGTCCGCGTGCTCGAGGTCTCCGGCGGGCTCTTTTCGCTCTCCCTCGACCACGATCGCCTCCTGCTCGGCGACCTCTACGCTGGCGAGGCCCGCACCGAGATCGCGCGTATCGCCATGCCCCCGTGGGTGCCCGGCGAGCCTTGCGAGATCACCGTCTCGGCGCGGTATCGCGACGCCGCCACCGGCACCTGGCACACGGCCACGCGTACGATCGAGGCCCGCTACGACGACGACGTCGAACGTATCGCCAGCGCCCGCCATGGCGACGTCATCGCGTATGCTTCCGCGCTCGCCATGGTCCGCCGCCTCGGCCGCATCTTCCAGGGGAGCCGCTTCGACAGCCTCGGCGGCCTCCGCCCCGTCGTCGCCCTCCAGGCCGACTCCCTCGTCGCGCTCGCCCGCACGAGCCGCGATCCCGCGCTCGGCACCCAGGCCGAGGTCTTGCGGAGCCTGCTCGGCGCCATCGAGGATTGATTCGTTTTACCTCGCCGAAATGGTCCTCAGCGACAAACGTCCCCCGGACCATCGGCGACCGTGAAGCACTTCTTCCCCGCCGCGCATCCGTCGTTCGGCTGACCGCGCCGACAGCGGACCACACACTCGTGGAACATCGGCCCGCGCGGCCCTGCGATCCCGTAATACGACGCGCAGCTCTCGCCCGCCCCGCACGTCCTGCCCCCGCACGACCCTCCTGGCTGCGTCGGCGCCTCCGTGCCCGAACCGTTCGGCGGGTTTGCCGTCGG
>JANMGF010001021.1:0-12099 GCA_031374535.1 Polyangium sp. (in: bacteria) | reverse complement strand
GTGCAGGAGGAGAACCTCGGCGCGCTCGAGGCTGAGGCCACGGCGGGTGATGAGCGTGAGGGTGGTCCGAGCCTGCGACGCATCCTGGCGGAGGCGCGCGCCGGCGGCGGTCAGGGCTCGCGCGTCGGCGGGCGGACGAAGAGCGCTCTTTTGCGGCGCGCCGCATCCATCGCGCACCGCGCGCTCGGCGACGTCGAGCGTGCCTTCAAGTGGCTCGGGGATGCGCTCGTCACGCACGTCGACGATGCCTCGCTCGACGCGCTCGAGGCGCTCGGCCGGGAGCTCGGTGATCTTCCGCGCGTCGAGGCCACGCTCACGCGCGCGCTCGAGGAGGTCTTCGATGGCCCGCTCGTTCGTAAGCTCCTGCAGCGCCGCGCGCGCCTGCGGCGTGACGCGCTGAACGACAAGAAGGGCGCGGGCGTCGACTTCAAGAAGCTGCACGACCTGTCGCCCTCCGATCAGGACGTGATGAACGAGCTCTCGAACCTGCTCACCGAGCTCGGTGATCACCGCGGCATGATCCAGCTCTACGAGGATCAGATCCTCCGCGGCCGTGATCCCGCCATTCGAGCCGAACTCGCGCGCAAGGTCGCGCGCTTGTGGGAGGAAGAGCTCGGCGACGCGCGCGAGTCGGCCGATGCCTGGCGTCGCGTGCTCCGCATGAAGGCGGGGGATGCCGAAGCGACCGCGGGCCTCGACCGCGCCAAGACCGGCAAACTCAAGCGCCCGCCGCCCCGGCCGGTGATGGCTTCGACGCCGCCTGCCGTCGCACCGGCGCCCTCGGCCCCGCCGCCCGCGTACGCTTCTCCCTCGGCGCCGCCGCCTGCGGCCGAGCCGGCGCAGCCCGTCTACGCCGCGTCTGCGCCCCCGCCGATGGTCGCGACGCCTCCGGCGTACGTGCACGCCGAACCGGCGCCGCAACCCGCCTACGCGGACCCCTACGCGCAGCCGCAGCAGCCCGAGGCCTACGCGCAGCCGCAGCAGCCCGCGCAGATGACCCCGGAGGAGGCCTACGCGCAGCAGCAGGCCTACGCGGCGTACTACGCGCAGCAGCAGCAGCAGCAACAGCAGCCCCCGCAGATGACGCCCGAAGAGGCGTACGCGCAGCAGCAGGCCTACGCGGCCTACTACGCGCAGCAGCAGGCGTATGCCGAGCAGCAACAGGCGTACGCGCAGCAGCAGGCGCAGGCGGCCCAGCCCGCACCGCCGGCCGCCCCGGGCGAAGAGCTCGAAGAGGCCGAGCTCCTCGACGACGAGTCCTGACGCGCACGAGGGGGCGGTCTCGCCGCCCCCGCCTCACCAGAAGACCGACTTCCGCTCCTTCAACCCTCGGTTCAGCATCGACTGGATGGTCGCCTTCACGCGGAGGACCTTCTCCTCGATGACCGCGTCGTCGTCGTCCGGATCGCCGTCGAAGCGCATGGGCTCGCCGAAGAAGAGCCGGTAACGCGTGGGCAAGGGCAGCTGTCCGCCCGGGACGAGCAGCTGCGGCATGAGCGGGAAGCTCGGCATGTGTAGCGCCTTCGCCACGCGGTCGAGGTTGCCGAACGAGACGTACTGCTCCTCCGCGCCGACGAGCGCCACGGGCACGATCGGCGTGTTCGTCTCGAGCGCGAGGCGCATGAAGCCGAGCCCGAAGTCCATGAGCTTGTAGCGCTCGGCGAATTTCTTCGAAACGCCCCGGATGCCCTCGGGGAAAACCAGGATCGCCTCCCCGAGCTCGAGCAGCCGGCGCGCGTTCTCGGGCACGCCGACGACCTGACCGACACGCGAGAAAAACGTCGAGACGAACGGCAACGTCTGCGCCCACTTCTCCACCATGCTGCGCACGATCCGCGGCGGCTCTGCGTCGAGGAACATCGAGGCCGCGATGATCACGCCGTCCATCGGGATCTGCCCCGAGTGGTTCGCGACGAGCAGCACGCGCGACGGCGGCACGCGCTCGATGCCGTGCACGATCGTGCGGAAGTAAAACCTGTGGAAGAAGGCCGCCGCGCCGACCGCGTACTTCGCCCACTCGAGATCGAGGCCGAAGGGATCCACGCCGCCGCTCGCCATGGGGATCGGCACGCGGCGCAGGCGGTCCTCGAAGTCGCGGCCGAGCAGCTTGATCCCGAGCTCGTCGATTCCGTCTTGGGCGACATCGACGAACGAACGCGCGATCGGAAGCGCGTCGCGCGTCGCGAACGCCCCGAGCTTGCCGAGTGCGCGCGCGGCTCCCTCCAGCATGCATGCGAAGTTAGCAAAGCGATCGCGCGTGAGCACTTCGCATCGTGCTTGACGTGATGTGCTTCCGAGCTTCACGGTAGTCGTGGGGGTTCGGGGGCGCGGCGCTGCTTGGCAGAAACGCCCTCGCCTGCCTGGGGGGGAAGCGTGTCAGACGGGGGAAGAGAGGCGGTTTCCACGACGCCGCGGCTCACGATGCGCCCGCCGCGCAGGGCGAGCGTGGGGAGTGATCCGTATCCGTCGCGCGAGCCGGTCGCCGACAGCGATCGTTCCCATCTGCCCGTGCTCATCACGGGCATCTGCGGGCGGCTCGGGCGAAGGCTCGCCCGGCGCTTGCACCGCGAGCGTCCGGTCATCGGCATCGACAGGCGATCGTTTGAGGACAAACCGAAGGACATCATCCATCACCAGATCGACATTCGCCGCAAGAAGACGCAGGACGTCTTCCGCCACGAGCGCTTCGCCGCTGTCGTGCACCTCGGCGTCATGCACGATCCCCGGGTGAACCAGGCCGAGCACCACAGCTGGAACGTCGTCGGCCTCCAGCGCTTGCTCGAGTACGTCGCGCACTACGACGTCCCCAAGCTCGTCGTCCTCTCGAGCGCCAACGTCTACGGCCCTCGCCCGGACAACCCCCAGTTCCTCACGGAAGACGCGCCGCTGCTCGGCGGCGCCTCGTTCAGCGAGATCCGCGACCTCATCGAGGTCGACATGCTCGCGCAGTCGTTCTTCTGGAAGAGGCCACGCACCGAGACCGTGATCCTGCGGCCCGTCCACATCCTCGGCGCCGTGCGCAACGCGCCTTCGAACTACCTGCGCTTGCCCGTCATCCCCACGTTGCTCGGCTTCGATCCCATGGTGCAGGTCATCCACCAGGACGACGTCGTCAGCGCCATCGCCCGCGCCCTCCTGCCCGGCGCGCGCGGCATCTACAACCTCGCGGGCCCGCCGCCGCTGCCCCTCTCGCGCCTCGTCGGCATGACCGGACGCACGCGTGTCGCTATCCCCCACGCCATCGCCCAGAGCGTCGTCCGCAAGCTCTGGCAGTACCGCGCCACCTCGTTCCCCGCGCCCGAGATCGATCACATCCGCTACGTGTGCATGGTCGACGACGCGCGGGCCCGCGACGATCTGGGGTACGCGCCGTCGCACGACATCACGCAAACCGTGACCGCGGTCGACGACGTCTTCTGATCGCCTTCGCGCCCGCCCGTAGGGTTCATCGTCCGTCCCGGCGTCACGAGGTGATATGGTGGACGTCTATCTCTTGCCATGTCGCTCCTGCCCGTGCTCCTCGCGGTGGCCACGCAGGCCGCCACGCCTCACCTCACCGCGACGCGCGTCACGACGCCACCGGTCCTCGACGGCCGCCTCGACGACCTCACCTGGAAACGCACCAAGGGCAGCGACGCCTTCACGCAGAAGCTCCCCACCCCCGGGGACAAACCCACCTACCGCACCCTCGTGCGGGTCCTCTACGACGACGAGGCCGTGTACGTCGGCGTCGACTGCGAGCAGACGGACGACGAGATCATCGCGCGCCTCACGCGTCGTGATCGACAGGTCGAGGCCGACGCCGTCACGGTCACGCTCGACACCCGCGGCGATGGCCGGAGCGCGCTCGAGTTCGAGGTCAACGCGGCCGGCGTCCTCTCCGACGCGCTTCGCTTCAACGACACCGAGCTCTCGCGCGAGTGGGACGAGATCTGGGACGCGCGTACCTCTCGCACGCCACGCGGCTGGTCGGTCGAGCTCAAGATTCCGCTGCGGATCTTGCGCTTTCGTGATCTCCCCTCGCAGAGCTTCGGTTTGCAGGTCCGTCGCCGCGTGTCCATGCGGCAGGAGGTCGACGAGTGGACCTTCATCCCTCGCGACGCGGGCGGCGAGGTGTCGCGGTACGGCAAGCTCGACGGGTTCTCGGGCCTTCGTCCCAAGGCCGCGCTCGAGCTCCGGCCCTTCGTCGTCGGCGCCCTTCGTTACAGCGAGAGTGAGGCCGAGACGCGCGGCGCGGGCGTCTTTCCCATCGGCTCGGCGGGGCTCGATCTCAAGTGGCATCCCTCGCAGAGCCTCACCCTCGACGCCACGATTTTCCCCGACTTCGGCCAGGTCGAGGCCGATCAGGTCGTCCTCAACCTGAGCAACTTCGAGCAGTTTTTCCCGGAACGTAGGCCGTTTTTCCTCGAGGGCGCCGACAACCTCGCGACGCCCTTCCAGCTCGTCTACACGCGCAGGCTCGGCCGCGCGCCGGGACTCCCCGCCTTGCCCGACGGCGAACACGCAGTCGGTCGATCCACGCCGGCCACCGTGTACGGCGCGGCGAAGCTCTCCGGTGAGCTCGCGGAGGGTCTCTCGGCCTTCGAACTGCTCGGCGTGACGGCGCCCGTCTTCGTCGACGTCAAACGCGCGGATGGCAGCCGCACCACGCGTGTCGCCGAGCCGCTCGCCGCGTTCAAGGTCCTACGCGTCCGTAAGGACTTCGGCCCACGCCTCTCCCTCGGCATCCTGGCCACCTCGAAGAGCCGCTTCGAAATGCCGGCCGTTTATCCCAGGCTGCAAAACGAACCCGGCGGCGGCCCTGCGCGCGTGCTTTGCCCGCGGGGTCAGGTGGTCGCGCAGGGCGCGCGATGTTTCCACGACGCCTACGTCGCCGGTGTCGACGGCAAGTGGCGTTCGCCCGGGGGCGAGTACGTGATCAGCGGGCAAGCCGTCGCTTCCCTCGTGCACGATGGCCCGCCGCGCACGATGCCCGACGGCACCGTCGTCTCCTCCGGCGACATCGGCCCGGCGGTGCAAGCGCGTGTCGCGAAGGAGGGCGGCAAGCACTGGACCTTCCGCGCCGACTACGCGATGCATGGCCGGAAGGTCGACTACAACGACGTCGGCTACATGCAGCGGCAAAACCTCCACGCGTTCACGGGGTCCGTCGGTTACCGTACCCTCGACCCGTGGTGGGCCACGCTCGAGACGAACACGTTCCTCGACGCGGTCGAGCGTGACTCGCTCGACGGGCTCACGCAGGAGCGCATGCTCGTGCTCGGCAACTACGTCCGCTGGGCGAACTTCTGGGAGAGCTTCGCGGCCATCCACGCCAAACCTTCGCGGTACGACGATCGCGAGGTCGGCGACGGCACGGCGCTCGAGCGCGCGCCTCTCTTCGGCGGCGAGCTCTGGATCGCGACCGACGGCCGGCGCCTCGTGAACGGCGAGGCGTGGACGATGGTGCAGGGCATCGGGACGGGCATCAACATCCAGGGCGACGGCCGTTTGTCCTTGCGGATCCTCCCGCAGCTCGATCTCGATCTGATCCCGACGTTCCTCTACACGCGCGGCGAACCGCGGTACGTCACGACGAACGCGGGTGGGCACGTCTTCGGCCGGCTGCGCGCGCAGAGCCTCGGGCTCACGATGCGCGCGACGTACACCTTCACGCCGCGCCTCTCGCTCCAGGCGTACGCGCAGGCCTTCCTCGAGGCGCAGAGCTACGAAAGCTTCACGATCTCGAAGGCGCGCGGTCAGAGCCAGGTGGCGCGCCTCTCCGAGCTACGACCGCTCGCGACGCCCCTCGATTTCGATCCGGACTGGGAGGGTGGATCCATCAACGCGAACGTCGTCCTTCGCTGGGAGTACCGGCTCGGCACGACGTTTTTCCTCGTCTACACGCACGCGCAAGGCGACGGCCGCGTGCCCGCCTCCCGACGAAGCGCGGCCTTCGACTTCGGCTGGCTCGGTCCACGCGCGTCCGAGGAGACGCTGCTCGCGAAATTGTCTTACTGGTGGGGGTGACGCCTAGAGCGCCGTGCACGCCGCCGGCGTCGGGTTCGCCTTGCAGTACGCCGCGTCTTTCGGCGCGCCCACGACGAGCAGCGCGTCTTGCGACACGAGCCGCGGGCGCGCGTTCGTCACGGCCTTGCAGCTCTTGCCGTCGGCCGTCTGCGGCTCGGCGGGCGCACACACGCCGGCCTCGTTCGGCACGCTCCACGCCTGCCCCGTCGGGTAGACGAGGTTCATCGTGTATTGCCCTTCCGGCAGGCAGGCGTAGACGACATCGAACGGTCGTCCGAAGCGCTTCGCGAGGTCTTGCTTGAAGCCTTCCTCGTCGGCGAGCAGCGGCGTCCCGTCCGCGGCCGTCTTGCGGCTCAACACGAACACGCCCTTCTTCGACGTGTCGACCGGATCGATGCAGAGCGCCGCCGGCCGCACCGCCACCGTCACCTCGGGTTCGGCCGACTGGAACGGCGGGACCGGGTTCATCGGATCCGGCATCGCGGGCGGCAGCTTCGTCGCCGTGAGCCCGAGGCTCGTCAGGAGCGTGAGCCCTTGCATGATCACGCGCGGCCGCATCTGCGACTCGACCCGTTTGTCGTTCGCGAGCCTCGACGCGATGATCTTCGAGAAGACCGACGTCGGGTAAAGCTGGGGCACGTTCGCCGACTCGGGCACGTGATCCTGGTTGTTGATGATCCCGTCGCCGTTCACGTCCTCCACCGACATGAAGAGCGTCGCCGCCGGGTCCTTCACGGGAAAGAAAAACGGCGAGACGGCGGCCGCGTTGATCTCCGTGTCCGCGACGCCCGCCGAGAACGTGATGCGGATGAGCGACGCGTCGGTCGGGGGGAACGTCGCGAACTCGAAGTCCGACGGCACCACCACCCTGCGCGGGTCCGTGTTGCCCGCGACGCTGTCCTTCACTTCCGACGGGTAAAACACGGGCCTTTCGAGCGGAAGGATCTGCGCGAGCGTCACGCCGACGCCGATCACGCGCGCGCCCACCGCCGGCATGACGAGCTTGCCCGTCGCATCGGGCTCGCCGAGATCAACCTCCGTGAAGCGTGGCGCCGCGCCGAGGAGCACCTCGCCTGCGTTGTCGATCGAGCCGCCGCCCACGTCGCCCGCCGTCGGCAAATTCGAGATGGAGAAGGCTGGGTTGAAGTCGCCGTCGCGATCGTAGAAGCCGCGGACCTGGTACGTCCCCGCGGGCAGGGGCGCGATGGTCCACGTCCCGCTCGCGGTGATGTTCGGCGCCGAGGGATCGGGGCACCTGCGCTTGCCGTCCGCGTCGAAGACGAGTTTGTCCTTGATGCTCGCGAAGAGCACATCGCCGGGGATCGCATCGATGCTCGCCGCGCCCGAGCCGAGGCCCGAGGGCGGGGGCAGGAGGAGTTTGTCGAAGGCGAGCACCACGGCGGCGCCGACGACATGACCGTTCTCCGTGCAGGGCGGCGGTCCTCCGTAGGTCAACGTTCCGTCGATGACACCTGCCGGACCGCTGAATCCGGGGATATCGGGGACGAACGTGTCGATGTCGGAGCACCCGGCGAGCGCGAAGGCCAGGATCGGGAAGGGGAGCGCGAGGGAGAGGCGCATCGAGGATAGGGGACCTCATCGACGCACGGCCGTCAAGCCGCCGTGGGTTTGTCCCGCGTGGCTCAGCGCGCGACCTTCGACAGGGCGTCGATCACCTCCTGGAGCTCTGGAAACCGCCCCTCCGATTGCTTGGAGAAGATCAACCGGTCATCGACCAGGACATCGAACTGACCGGGCCCTCCGGTCTTCAACGTGGCGTCGACGTCGAACGCTTTCTTGATTGCAGCCGCGAAACTCACGGCCCGGGGCTTGTAGTTTCAGACGTGGCAGTACTTGATCACGACGTTCATGGCAGACCTCCTCGGAAATCCATGGTTGCGCGGCTGGCCGGGCGCAAGGGGGTTCAAGATCGCCTGGACCGACGATCGTCCCGCGCGAGCCAGAGGGCGAGGGCGACCGTGAGGGCAGAAATCAACGTTGCTGCGAGGGCTCCGCGGGTGCGATCCGAGAGAGATCGCGACCGTCGTTGTTCGCGTGGGCTCGTCTTCGCGGGGCGAAGATCGGGTTTTTGCGGGGCCGCCGCCGAGAGCGTGCCGGGCTCCCCCCTTTCGGGCAGGTCTTCGCGCTCGAAAAGCACGTCCTCGGCGAGCGCGCGTCGCACGTCGCGGTCGAGCCAGTGCGAGACCCAGAGCCGACGTCCCTCGGGGAGCCCCATCTCGCGGCGGAGCTCGGGCGAGATCGCGCGGGCCACGTCCTCCGATGCGGCCTCGAAATCGTGGAGAAGGCGCGCCGAGGACGGCGGATCACGCCACACGTAGCGCGAGGGGCCGATGAGCACGAGGTGCGTGCGTCGCGCGGGCAAACGCGGCGGCTCGAACGCGAGATCCGCGGTGAACTTCCAGCCTTCGTCGGTGCGCGGGAACTGACGCGCGCGCAGGATCTTCACGACACACGTCGCGAGCTCCCGCCTCGCTTCATCGGTGTCCTTCTCGCCCGGTGAAAGCAGCGAGGCCGTGTCGCCTTTCGGCCGGATCGAAGCCTCGATCGTCACCTTCGCGGGCTCGCCCGCGCGTCGCTCGAGGAACCGCTCGTGGCAATCGAGCAAGGGGCCGCTCCTCGCGCGGAGGACACGCGCGATCGCCTCTTGGCTCGGCGCCACGGCCTTGGGCTCGGCCCGCACCGACTCCACCATGAGAGGGAGCACGAACCCGTCCGGCGGCTTGTCTTCCGGCGGCTGTTCACGCGGAGGTTCGCGGCGCGGGGCGATCACGCGCGACGTGGCGAACGAGACGTGCGCCGTCGGCGTCATGATCTCGATCCAACCTCCAGGCGGCGTGACGACGTCGAGCACCACGAAGGAGAACCCTCGATCCACGTACCCTCGGGTCCACGTTGCATCGAACGGCTGCTCCGCCGCGGAGGGCCCGACGACGAAACCCGAGAGCGTCGATCGATCCATCACCCACGGCGCCGGGGGAGCAGGCGACCTTCCCCGCGTACGTCGCTCATGCGGCTCCACGAGCGCGTGCACGAGCGCCGCGAGATCGAGCTTTGGGAGCGGCTCGATGGTCGGCGTCGCGGGCGTCGGCAAGCCGAGGAGGACACGCGGCGAGGCAGGCGCGAGGCGCGCGGCGTAAAGCATGTGCTCACGCCCGTTCACCTCGTCGTGGCTCACGATCAGGTAGTCCTCGTGCACCACCGGGGAGGGCGTCGCGCCGGCCACGGCGACCGCGCGGGCCGGGGACGCGACGCCCACGATCCCCAGCGCGACGAGCGGACCAAGCGCCGCCTTCATGACGCCGGAAACCAGCCGTGGCGGCCCTTCTGCTTCAGATCGTCCATCGCCCTTTGCATCGCGCTTCGTACGCGTTCGAAGAGCTCTTCCACGGCCTCCGGATCATCGGCCGCGGAGGGCGGCAGGTTCAGGTGGATCGGCGCGAGGATCCGCGTGTGGATCTTCACGGGCGGCGGCAGGTGCGGCAGCGGGATGCCCGCGATGAGGCCCCACGGCAGCGCCACGCCGAGCGGCGCCACGTTCGAGCGCGCGAGCATCGGCAGCCGGAGCGCCTCGGCGATCCGTCGACCGTCGGTCCAGATGTAGAGCGAGTGATGCGCGCCCACGCTCACCACGGGCACGATGGGCACGCGGTGTCGCAGCGCCGTACGCACGAAGCCGCGGCGCTTGCCGAACTCGATCTCGTACCGTCGCGAGAAGGGCCTGCACGCGTCGATGTCACCGCCGGGGAAGCACAACACCACCGCGTCACGGTCGAGCGCGCGCGCCGCGTTCTCGGGGCTCGCCGCGAGCGCGCCCGCGGCGTTCAGCCACGCGCCCGCGCCGGGGACACGGAACGGCACGTCGTGCATGAGCCCGAACGAGGCACGATGGGCCGAGTAAAGCCTCCAGAACGCGAGCATGTGGCAGAACATGTCCGGCGTACCGGTCATCGCGTTGTGGTTGCCGACCACGAGCGCGGCGCCGTTCACGATAGGCGCCTCGAGCTCGGTCTCGGTGCGGAAGTAGTGATCGTAGAACGTCCCGAGGAGCGGCATCACCCGCGCGATGAAGCGCGGATCGCGGGCCTCGAGATCGTTCGGGCGCACGGGCGTGCGCGCCTTCTCTCGGAGCGCGGCGAGGCCATCCCTCAACGCATCGACGGAAGGAACTGGCTCGTGCGGAACGACGAAAGCAACCACGCGTTCCTCGTATACCGAAACCGACAAAAGCGTGCCAACCCCCGCGCCGTCCTCGGCCTCGATGCCGGGCCCCCTTTCGTCCTTTTTCGTCGAATTCGTGCGACGATGAGCGCCCGATCACCCGGGGCCGCGTTTTCCTGCGGCAGGAGGATTCATGATGTCCGCGCGCTCGATCTTCGCCATCGCTTGCTCGTTCCTCGCACTCACCGTGTTCGCTTGCGCCAAAGGCTCGACCGGTGGCAACGGCGGCGGAGGTGGCGAGGGAGGCGACGACTGGGGTGGTCAGGGACAAGGCTCGGGTCCTGCCAGCGGCAGCGGCAGCGGCAGCGGAGGCACCGGCGGTGGAAGCGGCGGCGGAAGCCCGACGAGCTCGAGCAGCGGCGCGGGCGGTTCGCCGGGTGTTTGCGACGGAACCTCGCTCTGCGGCGACTGCGCCGAGTGTTCCACGACGACCGGCAGCTGCGTGGGCGTGTACGAGACCTGCAACGCCAACCCGAGCTGCGTCGACTTCTCCATCTGCCTCGGCAACTGCGTGGCGGGTGACGACGCCTGCGCCAACAACTGCGTGTCGCTCTACTCGGCCGGCATCGACGACTTCGTCGCCTACCAGGACTGCGTCATCTGCGTCGACTGCCCGATCGACTGCGACGCCGCGACGTACACGTGTCCGTGAAGCGTTCGCCGCTTCAGATCCCCTCGAGCCGCACCTTCTGCCCCGCGCGCACCCCGTGCCGCCGGCAAAACCCCGCGTTCACCTCGATCACGTACCGCGACGGACATGGCACCGAGAACGTCGCGTCGTTCATCGTCGGCGTGTTCTCCTCGATGCCCACGATCATCCCGTCGTCGTCCACGAAAAGCATGTCGAGCGGCAGGCACGTGTGGTGCATCCAGAAGTGGTGCTCTTCGCGCCGCCCGAAGACGAAGATCATCCCGTGATCCTCGGCCATCTGCGTGCGGTACATGAGCCCGCGGGAGCGCTCCTCGTCCCGCTGAGCGATCTCCACCGTGACGGTCTCGTTCTTCGCGTCCGGGAACACGACCTTCCCCTCGCGCAGCACCGGCGGCTTCGCCAGATCGTCGGGCGGGCATCGCGGATCGGGGCCCTCGCGCGAGAGCGTGCGTTTGGGTTTGTCCTCGGTCGGGTGGATGCATCGCGCTAAAGAAGGGCGATTTCCCGTGGGTTCTGCCGCGTAGCCGGTGATGGGCGCCTGGGGTCGAGCCTCGCGGGGGGGCGGAACCGGCTCCTCGACGCGGGGCTCGCAGGCGAGGGCCGAGAACCCGAGCCAGAACGCGACATGCAGCTTCGTGACGGCCATGGCTTGCCGCGTCTTCGTAGCACGACGCGAGCCCGCGCTTGACCTTCGCCGCGCCTCGCCGCAAGGGAAAGCCTCCTATGAGACCTCCCTCGATGCCTCATCTTCCCCTTGCCGCGTTCGGCGCGGCATTCGCCCTGGTCGTCACCGTCGTCGCGAGCGGCTGCGACTCGAGCCCCCCCGAGCCCACGCCCGCGCCCGAGCGGAAGCCCGAGGCCCAGACCCCGGGCCTCAACGCGCCCGGGCAGCCCGAGAAGAGCAGCCGGCCGCGTATCCAGCTCCCGGCGAAACCCACGAAGAAAAAGGTCACGGCCAAGCCCGTCGCCGAGGTCAAGCCGAGCGAGGACGACCCGCTCAAGGGCAAGTGGACGCTCGCCGACGCCACGAAGGGATTGCCGGCGGGCAAGGCCCTCTCGGCCACCATCGAGACCGACCTCGGCAGCCTCGAGTGCGCGCTCTTCGACGACAAGGCGCCCATCACGGTCGCCAACTTCGTCGGCCTCGCGCGCGGCGTTCGCCCGTGGAAGACGCCCGAAGGCAAGTGGGAGAAGAAGCC
>JANMGF010001425.1:0-5390 GCA_031374535.1 Polyangium sp. (in: bacteria) | reverse complement strand
CGCACTTCTCATTCCTTTCGGACCAGCCTTGCCTGGTCGCACTGACGGCCTTCACCCACGAGTCCGCCATGGGGTACGTCGCCGGATCGAGGCTATGGAGCACACGGCTCGCTTCGCTGAGCGCGAAGGCGACCTTGCCCTTTTCGGCGGACCATTCCTTGTTGAAGAGACGCCGGTACTCCTCCTCGAACCGCGCGAGCTGCCCCTTCTCTTCGAGCCCGATCTCGAGCTCGGAGAGATCGAGATCCTTTGCATAGTCGAGGCTCTGGAGAAAAAGCCCGTACATGATCTCGGTGAGCGTCTGGTTGCCGCTACGAATGCCGCGATCCGTGGAGACGTCGAAGATGACGGCGTGTGTCGGGATCTTCTCGGTGATCGTCTTCAGCAGCACGGAGAGCTTGCTGCTTCCGGTGCGCTGGGCGAAGCGCTCGGACGCAGCCTCGCCGGCGATGAGGTGATTCTGGATGGAGAGCCCGAGGTTCTTGGCGAAGCTCGACTTGCCGGATCCGAAGAAGCCCGAGACCCAGACGGCGATGCCTTCATGAGGCTTCTGCGGCGTCTCCGCGTAACGCTCGAAAATATCGATGTAATGTCGAGCGATGGCCGACGTGGTCACATACTCGCCGATCTCGCTCGCGAGGATCTGGTCGTCGGTCTGGTCGACCTTGATGACCTCCTCGATGCGACGGTCGATCTTCTTGTCGAAGAGCGTCTTGATGAGCGGCATTGTCGTCATGAAGCATTCCTCAATCAGAAGATCTTCGGGCGGTAGTTGTGCTCGGCGTCGAGCACGCCCATGAAGCGCAGCCCGGCCGCGCCATCGAGGTCGCCGGGGTAAAAAAGAAGGGTCGGGACGTGAACACGGCCCTTCAGTTGTTCGAGCAGGGAAAACGTCCGGTACACGGGAAACAGCGCTCCCGTGCGAAGGACGAAGACCACGTCGCGGAGCGGGTCGGGATCCTCCGGCATACGCGCCGCCACGAGATCCACGAGGGGCGCGTATTCGGAGAGGACCGAATGTACGGTCTCGACGAGGGTCTCCACGCCCTGCTCACGCTCCGCGGCGAACCACTCCTCGAGCGGCCTCTGGGAGCGCATCGCTTCGTCCAGGCACTCCGCGAGCGAGATACGTTTGACGCGTTTGCCCTTCTGGGAGAGGCGCGTCTCGAGCAGCGTCACCTGCTTGCGGAGGTCGAACTCTTCCTCGGCGTCGTATCGGAAGATAGCATAAGGCATATCGTGATACGCGGAGAGCTTCGCCCGAGGATCGGGAAGCGACAGCACGGGCTCGAGATCACGCACCATACGCGTCGCGGCGGGATCCGTGAGGCTCATGCGACCATCCTTTCTGCATATTCGCGAGAGCTGGCGCAGGGCAAGGAGAGCTCCACGAGGCTGCCGGCGACCTGGTACTCGAGCTTTTTGAACTGGTGCAACCGCAAAAGCTCGTGCTCCACATCGTCCGGACGCATCAGGAACATGCGCCAGTCGAGCGCGCCCACGACCTTGCCGGGGCCGAGCGCCGCGTCCCGCATCGCATGCAGGAGGTAAAGGAAGCTGTGCTCCGGCAGGTGATACGAGGCGAATTCCTTGACGACGCTCCCGCGCAAGAGCCCAAAGTCCACGGCGATCTTGAGCAAGCCCGCGGCGACCCGCTTCAGGGTCTGCTCGGTCCACGCGTGCTCGGTCGTGGCGCCGCGCTTGCCGATGCCCTGGAGGTAGCCGTGGAGCTCCTCGGGGCGAACGCGGAACGCCCCGGCCTCGTACGCAGGAAAGAGCCAGTTCTGAAGGAAGTCCCGAACGAGGAACTCGTCGCGTGTCATGTGCCAGAGGAGGAGCGGCTTCCACGCTTCGAGGTCGCAGCCGCTCTTGGCGAGGAGGACCAGAGCACGGTCGCGGCCCTCCGGCTCGAAGCGACGGTTCAGCACTTTGGCGACATCACGGAGCCACGTGTTGCTGCTCGCGCCGATGAAGTTTTCCTCGCGAAGGCGATCGAGGTTCTCACGTTTCGACCGAGCGAGATCCCACGACGCAAAAACGGCGTACGTCTCGTCGATCATCGCGCCCTTCACGACGGTGAAGGACGATACGACGTTCGC
The DNA here is from genome assembly GCA_031374535.1 of Polyangium sp. (in: bacteria). Lineage (GTDB taxonomy): Bacteria > Myxococcota_A > Polyangia > Polyangiales > Polyangiaceae > Polyangium. The sequence goes on along the minus strand of JANMGF010001425.1, from coordinate 3,291 downwards.
GCGCGAGGACGACCTCACGCGTCCGCGCTCCTCGCGTAAGGCACGGCGAGCGCCCCCGGTTCACCACGCGCGAAGCCCAGGGCGAGCAAGGCCACGTCGTCAGGGGTGCCGGAAAAGACGCCGGAGAGCGGGACCGCGCGGCCTTCCGCGGAGCGCCGGAGCTTTCCGTAGGCCTCCACGTCGCGGTCGCTGACGAGCTCGAAGGCACGAAGCGCCGACACGAGGTCGGAGCCCTGGAGCGTCTCGAGTTGCCCGAAGAACGGCGCCCACGCGCCGGCGTCGTCGAGCCACTGCTCCCATCGCGCGTCGAACGCCTCCTCCGTCGCTTCCGGCAGTCGCCAGAGCGTCACGCAGTCCGGGGGGTTGAACACCTCCGCGCAGCGATGAGCGGCGACGGCGAAGACAGCACGCGCCTGCGCAAAACGATGGGTGCGGGGAAACCCACGTCGAAGCGCAGCCGCGCCGAGCCGTCCGAGCTGGCCCTTCGTGTTCCACCACTTGGCGAGATCCATCTCGCCGAACCGGGCGACGACCAGACGAAGCTTGAGCAGGCGATCGAGATCGATCGTGGGCGACGTCATCGGGCGCAGGCTACCTGGACCGTGCTATTCCAACAAGGGCATCCTGGAGTCAGCGAGACGCAACGAACCGGGCGCGTCTTGTACGCTGAGCAACTCCCGCGAGGCGTACAGGAAGTTTCCGGGCCTACGTGCGGAACGCTTCTATCTCGTCTCCGAGCCCCAGGAAAAACCGCTCCACGTCGGCCCGGTCCTCGGACGGATCGAATCGTTCGACGCGCTCCTCATAGGCCGCGCTGAGATTCGAGACGTGCACGAGCATCCGCTCGACGGCTCGTGCGTGAGCTGGGTCTCTACAAAGAACCGGCCGGCGTTCCGGGGCGCCCAACATGGTAACGATCTGCGTGAGCAAGCCACGCACGCGCTCCTCGGAGCGGTGAACGGCGTCGAGCCGCTCGCGCACCTTTGCCACGTAAACCTCGAGCGCACGAGTCACCGTGTCCTGCGACAAGGGCTTCTGGTCCACGAGCGCGCCATGATCGATCATATCGTCCAGCGCACCGACGAGGGCCGAGCCACGCACGTCGTCGACGACCTTATCAACGCCGAAGCTCGATCGCCCGGGGCCACTTCGGTCCTGAAGCGTCGTGAGCGGCGCGAGCGCGAAACGCGCGCATTCGAGCGTCATGCAGAGGCGCGCCCACAACATGTCGGAGCGCCTGCATACGCGCCCCCCGAGGCGAGGCGCGACGTTGGGAATCAAGTCGAGCAGCGCGGGCCGCAGCACGAGCGTGTTCCCGCCGCGAGCGAGCAGCGACGGTCCAGACTCTTGCGGAGGGCGCTCGGGGAGCGTACGCGTGATGGGGATACCGTCGACCAGGCCGGAGACGGCCTCTGCGAGGCGCCCAAATACCGAGCGCACGGTCTCCCCCGGGTGCGTACGCTCGAGCCACATCGCGTGCCCGCCGGCATCCCCGTGCGCCCGGGAGAGGTCGTAATAGTATTCGGGGAAGACGCTCCGCACGCGCTCGTTCTCGGCAGATCGATCGGGCCATGGGGCGTCCGGAGGAAGCTCGGCGATGACGTCGAGGTGTCGCCGCACATCTTCGAGATTCACGCGGACGGTGCACCGCGCAGGCAAGAGCGGAGCGCCGAGCACACGCCCGAGGGCCACGTCGACGCTCGCTTCGCGCAAACGATGCACGCGCTCCGAGAGCGGCGGCTCACCACGCGCCATGGCCTCGAGCAGCGGGGAAAGCCGCATATCCTCGTCGAGGATCCATACCGGAGCGTTTGTCCCTCGGGTCCTGTCGAATGCATACCGCTGCACGAGCGTCCGGGCCGTCGCGATGGGTTGGCGCCCGGCGTCGAGCTGCACATGGCCGAAGCGACCCTGCGCCACGTCACGCTCCTGGGAGGCGCGAGGGACTTGATGGATATGAAGGCCGTCCTCGGAAAAACCCCGCGCGACACAGGGATCCGGCTCGCTCGATGGATTCTCGAGTACGACGACCTCGACGCGTGAAAATCCAGTGTCCAGCGCGGCAAGACGGCCGAGATCACCGAGCAACCGCAGGACCGCGCCTGGTGTCGTGGTATCCGCGATGACGCCGACGACGAGTGGCTCGCTCACGTGTTCTCCTTGGCGTTCGTCTCTCCGCGGACCCGCGCATCCCACGCCGCCCCCGCGACCCTCCACCATTGGACGTAGGCCCCGTTGTAGACATTCCGCGCGCGGTGGAGCGCGTACGCCTCGCTGGCGATCCGGAGCTCTTCGAGCGCCCCCCGCAGCGCGTCCTCGTCCTCGCCCGCGACGACGCCGCCCGCCATGCTCTCGCGCACGACGGCCTCGACCACTTCGCGCCTCGCGAGGAGCCGGCTCATCCCTCCCGTGGGCTCCGCTGCGCAGCCACTTCGCGCGAGGATCCAGCGTAGCTGCGCCGTGATCTTGACCGATGCATCGAACATCGAGAGCCCCTCGCGTGGAACTGGACCTGCATGGGCCAGAACACGCGGCTCGTTCGAGCGGATCTCCAGCTCGCCGAAGAGGGGAAACCAGTCATCATTGAGGATCTCGCCCGCGTTCACCGTGACGTGCTCGTTGACCGGGTGCCACCGGGAGTGCTCGGGCGCGTACCTCGCGTCCGGCGGCAACCATAACGAGATATATGCGGGCCGGCTACCCGCTTCGAGGTTCGGGCCCGTGCGATGCCATGTCAGGCTATGCAGAGCCACGATACTACCCGCCAATACCGGCAGGCGAATCCTGTCTTCGCGCGCGTCGAAGACTCCGCCATCGTCGGCGAGGAAATCCGCGGGAGGGCTCTCACCCCAGAGGTGGGAGCCGTCGACGACCTCCAGGCAACCTCCTTCCGGCCCGACGTCCTCGAGGGGACACCATAACGAGATCCCCTCGGCCGTATCCACCGGCCAGTACGGGTAATCCTGGTGCCAGGGCACGGTCCCGCTCGCGTGCGCAGGCTTCATGATGACGTGGTCGTGAAGGAGGCGCGCCCCGGATCGCCCCATGAACCTCGCAGCCAAAGGCCAGATCCTCGCGTCGCGCAGCGTGGTTCCGAATGTATCGTCCATCCGCCAGAGGTCACGCCACTGCGAGATGTTCGCGAGATACGTATCAATGGCGAGCCCCTGCTCGCCCGCATACCTCGACAGCAGCGCATCGAGCGCCGAGCGCAACGTCTGGCGCTCCTCCGCCGAGAGCTGCGGCGTGAGGACGACGTAACCATGTCTCTCGAAGAACGCGCGCGCGGAG
>JANMGF010001012.1:0-9325 GCA_031374535.1 Polyangium sp. (in: bacteria) | reverse complement strand
ATCTCACCCTCCTGAAGCGCGCGAAGAAGCTTCGACTGGAGAGACATCGGCGTCTCCGTGATCTCGTCGAGGAAGAGCGTGCCTCCGTCCGCGATCTCGAAGAGGCCTTTCTTCTCGTCCGTCGCCCCCGTGAACGAGCCCTTCTTGTGGCCGAAGAGCTCGCTCTCGAGGAGGGTCTCGGCGAGCGCGGCGCAGTTCTGCGCGACGAAGAGCTTGTCGCGGCGGTTCGAGGTGTAGTGGATCCGCGCGGCCATGACCTCCTTGCCCGTGCCGGTCTCGCCCTCGAGGAGCACGGTGACGCGGGTGTTCACGACCTTCGTGATCTGCGCGAGGACACGCTGGGTCGGGTCGCTCTGGCCGATGATGACGACGTCTTTGCCGCCGCGGCGCTTCTCCTCACGGCCCTTGAGGAAGGTGTTTTCCTTCTGGAGGCGCTCTTCGGCCGAGACGAGGCGCTTGATGAGGCGCGCATTGGCGACGGCGAGCGAGGCGTTGTACGCGAGGACGCCGAGCAGCTCGACGTCGTGCGCGTGGAGCATGCCGGGCGCGCTGCGGTTGTCGATCTGGAGGATGCCGATGATGTCCTCGCCGCGGAGGAGAGGGACGCCGATGGTGCTGCGGATCGAGGCGCCCATGATCGATTCGGTGCGGCCGACGTCGGTGGGCGCGTCGGCCGCGAGCACGGCAGCGCGCTCCTTGACGACCTTGCGGTAGACGCTGCGCGCGACGGGCACGGGGCCACGCGGCGGGCCTCCTGCGCCGGTCGTGAGGCGCACGCGGGTCATCACGGGGACGTAGGCGGCGGCGCCGGGATCACGGCCGTCTTCGTCGTCGCGCAGGATCACGGTGGCGTGCGTCGCGCTGGGGACGAGGAACAACGAGGCGTCGGCGACCTCGATGAGGACCTGATCGAGATCACCGCCCGCGCCGATGCGCTTCTGCGCCGCGTAGAGCTTGCTGAGCAGGCTCGGATCTCGCTCGATCGCCGCGGCGGCGGGGACGATCTCCTCGATGGGCTTGAGCTGCACGACGCGCGCTTTGTCGCCGTCGTCGGCGAGGGTGATGCGCAGAACGGCCACGCCGTCGCCCGAGCCGAGCTCGACGAGGTCGCCGGACTCGAGATCGACGGGCCCGCTCTCGTGCGTGACGCGGATGCGCTCGGCGCTGCGGACGAGCGTGGTGCCGTTCGTCGAGCGGAGATCGTACAAGGCTGCGCGATCGGGGCCGATCACGATCCGCGCGTGTTCCCCCGAGACGTGCTGGTCCTCGAGCACGACGTCGTTCGAGGGAGCGCGCCCGATCCGCACGACCTCCTCGGCGAGCTCGAACGTTTGCCCCGCAGCGATCCCCTGCGTTACCTCCAGCACGAGCATAAAGCGGCCGGATGGTACGCCCGCTTCGCGCCGACGCACAGTCCAACACAGGGCCCCAAAAACAAAACCCCCCTCCTCCGGCAAGGAGAGGGGGGCCTTGGAGCGAGGAACGCTTCTGCTTACTGGCCGCGTGCGTTCAGGCGGTAGATGACGGTCTTGAAGGGGTTGACCGCGGCGATCTTGTTCGAGTCCTTCGTCGCCTCGGCCTCGTCGACCATCTTCTGGAGTTGGCCGGCGATGGTCGCGTCGCCCTTCGCCGAGCGGCGATCGATCACCTGCACCGAGATGAACTTCGCGCCGGCGTTGGTGATCTTGGGGAGGAGCTCGACGAGCTTCGCGCGCGCATCGGCGCCGCCGAGCACGCCGACCATGTACGCGCTCTTCATGCCGACGAACTGCTTGTCACCGACGTGCGAGTTCGGATCGGCGAGCTTGCCGTAGTAACACTCGAGCTTGTCGCCGCACTCCTTCAGGAGCTCCGTGGCCGTCTTGTATTCCTTCTCGTAGCCCTTGCCGAGCGTGGAAGGTTTGCCGTCGGGGCCGTTGATCTTGGAGTTGAAGAGCTTGTCGACCTCGGGGATCTGGTCGGCCTTCATGAGCTTCATGGCCGCGAGCAGCGTCGCGGCGCGCACCGGCTCGACGTCCGCGTCCTCGCCCTTCGCGTCGAGCGCGCCCTTGATCATCCACGGCACGAGGCTCGCGTCGAAGAGGTAACCCATCGTCTCGAGGAGCTGCTCCCGCGCGCCGTTGCCGGGCGGGATCGTCATCGTGATCGTGGTCTTGTCGTAGACGCCCTGCACCGCCTTGAGGCTCGCCTCCGAGTTCGGCAGCTTGATGAGCTCGCGACCGATGACGACCTTGCCGACGTCGTCGGCCTTGGCGATCGCGTCGATCATCGGCTGCACGGCCTCCTCGCGGCCGATGCTGCCGAGGATGAGCGCGGCGGGCGCGACGTGCGCGGAGTCGGCCAGCTTCTTCGCGGCTTCCTGGATCTTGCCGTCCTCGCCGGTGTTCGCCTTGAGGTACTCCTCCATGGCGAACTTCTTGAGATCGGCGTCGTCGCCCTGGAGGAGCTTCACCGTCGGATCGATCGACGCCTTGCCGATCTTGATGAGCGCGTAGATCGCCGTCGCCTGCGCGTCCGCCTTCACTGGCGAGAGGATGATCTTGACGAGCGGCTTGACCGCGGCCGTGCTCTTCAGCTGGCCGAGGATCTCGGCGCAGGTGATCTGCCAGTAGAACTCGTCCTTGAGGACGTTGATGTCCTTGCGGTCGGCGATCGGCCTCTCGATCATCTTCACGCACTCGGTCTCCCAGGTGGGATCGGCGAGCGAGAGGAGCGCGTCGTGCACGTCGCGCGTGATGAGCGAGGCCTTCGGCTTCGAGTGGCGCATCGTCTTGAACGCGGCGAAGAGATCGTCGGCCGCGTCCTTGATCTTCATCGCCCCGACGCCACGTGCGGCGGCGCGGACATCCTCTTCCGTGCTGTCGGCCTTGTAGCCCTTCAGCGTCTTCTTGAGGCACCCGGCGCCGCGGGGATCACGCGCGTCGGAGAGAAACTTGACGACCTTCGACTGCGTCTTCTCGTCGAGATCACCCTTCGCGCAGAGCTCCGACATCGGCTCGACGATCTTGTCGAGCAGCGGCTTGACCTTGGGCCCGTTGCGGTCGCCCTTGTCGTTGGTCATCGCGTCTTCGAAGAACTGGACGAGGCGGCTCACGGCGGGCACGCGCGTCGCGGGATCCTCGAGCTTCTTCACGTGCGTCGTGGGATCGTTCTCGTCCCCGCCACAGCCGACGACGGCGGTCGTGGAGACGGTCACCCCCGAGGCGACGACGGCCCCCAAGAGGAGCGAACGAAGGGTGGGGTAAATTCGGCGTGCAGTGCGCAACATGTCTTCCTCCGGCGTTCCCTCAGAAGCGGCCTCGGCACGGCGACCGTGCGCTGGATTGGCCCGAGATGCCCCCGCATCACCACGGCCACCGTGCACCGACTCAGTGGAAACGAATAACGACGCGATGCCGAAGGCGAGTGGGTCGTATTCCCCGGAAGGGCAAGTCCGCCGGACTGCTGCGGAAAAGCGACCTAGCTTGCCTGCGATCTCGGACAGCACGCTATTCCCCGCCGCTCGAAGTGTCAACGAAGCCGCGAGAGCGCGAGCGCGCGACGGACGCCAAGCGCGAACAAACGGTCAGGCATCACACCGCGTAGGGCCGTCATCGTGAACCCGTCCCGACCAACGATCGTCCGGAACGGTGGAAATCGCTCCCCAACCAGGCGCATGAGGGTCCGGCCTACTTCGTCCGGGGGGGGCGCGCGACGGGCTTGCTCGAGGGCGAGGGCCTCGACCTTACGCGTGAGCGCTGCATACGGGCCCTCGGCCGTGAGGCCCGCGCCGCGCCTCAAGTTCTCGAAGAAGATCGGCGTGCGGAAGGTCCCGGGCGCGACGACGAGGACCTCGATCCCGAAGGGCTCGACCTCCCATCGCAGCGCTTCGCTGAAGCCCTCCACCGCGTGTTTCGTGGCCGCGTAGATCGAGAGGCAAGGCATGCCCACGCGGCCCGAGGTGCTCGACACGTTGAGGATCCGCCCGCGGCCGGCGCTGCGCATCGAAGGGAGGATCGCGCGTGTCGTCGTCATGAGCCCGAGCACGTTCGTCTCGAGCTGCTGCCGCACGTCCTCCTCGGATTGCTCCTCGAACGGGCCGCCGACGGCGATGCCGGCGTTGTTCACGAGCGCGTAGAAGGGCCCGTACTTCATGACGAGCTCGCGGATCTTGTCGCCCGCGCCCTCGGAGGTCACGTCGAGCTGCTCGACGTCCACCGAGACGCCGCGCTCCTTCGCGGCCTTCTGCAGCGCCTCGCGTCGGTCGAGGTCACGCATCGTCGCCACGACCTTGTGCCCCGCCGCCGCGCACTCGATCGCCGCCGACAAACCGATGCCGCTCGACGTGCCCGTGATCAAGACAAGCTCAGCCACCACGGGGTAGGCAGTGTAGCGGGTCTCTACCCGATGATCATCGATTCCGAGAGGAGCTTGCCTTCGGCGAACCTGCGCAGGTTCCAGCGGTCGAAGAGCGGAAGCTTCGTACCCTCGGCGATGTGCTGCGCGAGGAGCTTGCCCATGACGGGCGCCATCATGAAGCCGTGGCCCATGAAGCCGGAGGCCTGGTAGAAGCCCTCGATCGCGTCGACCTCGCCCACGATGGGGTTCGCGTCGGGCGTGAGGTCGTAGCAGCCGGCCCACTGGCGCAGCACCTTGACCCGGCCGAGCACGGGCACCGTACGCGTGAGGGCACGCGCGTAAAGCGCGAGGAACCTGTGCGAGGAGTCCATGTCGAGGCCCTCGGGGACGTCCTCGTTGGAGATGCCTCCGACGATCTCGCCGCGCATGGACTGCGAGAAGTAGAGGCCGTTCGAGAGGTCGGCGACGAGAGGCTTGAGCCAGGGCTTGAGGGGCTCGGTGGAGCAGATCTCGTGGCGGTGCGGGCGGTTCGGCAGGTGGACGTCGAGGAGAGAGGCGACGAGCGGGCTCCACGCGCCGCAGGCGTTGACGACGCGGTTCGTCTGGATGACGCCGCGGCTCGTCACGACGCCCTCGATGCGCGAGCCGCGCGTCTCGAAGCCCGTCACCTCGGTGAAGGTCTCGATGTCGACGCCGAGCTTCTTCGCGCACTCGGCGTACCCCCAGACGAACGGCCAGGGGAAAACGACGGCGTCGTCGGGGTTGTAACTCGCGAGGAGGACGCCCTCGACGTCGAGCTCGGGGACGATCCGTTTCGCCTCTTTCGGCTCGAGGAGGCGCGTCGCGAGGCCACACTCGTTCTGCACGCGTGTGCTCTTCTCGAGGTTCTGCCGCGCGCGTTCGGTGCGGACGAGGAAGAGGTAGCCGCCCTGGCGGAACCAGACGTTGATCTTCATCTCGGCCGCGAAGTCGCGGCACATGCGGATGCTCTCCTGCATGAGCCGGATGTTCTCTTCGCTGCCGAACTGGGCGCGTACGCCGCCGCCGTTGCGGCCGCTCGCGCCGCCGCAGAGGTAACTCTTCTCGAGGACGACCGTGTCCGTGATGCCGTGGTTCTTGGCGAGGTGCCAGGCGATGGACAGGCCCATGATCCCGCCGCCGATGATCACCACGCTCGCTCGTTCACGCATGGCCGCGGACGGAGCTTAGCGCACAGCGGAGATGGCTTCGATGACGGTGTCGTAAAGGGCGGCGTTGGTCGCCACGAGCCCGTTTTCGAGCTTCAGCCCGCCGTAGGCGTAGTCGATCGGGGCGCCGTCGAGATCCGAGAAGCGGCCGCCCGCGGCGGTGAGGATCGCCTCGGGGCCGCAGGTGTCCCAGAGCTTCGCGCCCGTGCCGCCGTGCACGTAAATCTCGGCCTCTCCAGTGGCGACACGCGCGACCTTCACGCCGACCGAGCCGCACGGGACGACGCGGGGGATGTGGAGCCTTTTGGCGATCGGCTCGACGAGGGCCGGGCGATGCGAGCGCGAGACCATCATCGTGGCCTTCGAGGGATCGTGCTGGTCGGTGACGCGGAGCGGGCGGCGCGTACCGTCCGGGCCTTCGAGGAAGGCCACGGGAGCCGCGCCGACGCGGCCGCAGAGCGCCTCGCCCGACTCGGGCAACACGACCACGCCGAGGGTGGCGCGACCGCCTGTCGCGAGGCCGATCATCACGGCGAACTCGGGGTTTCGGTCGGCGAACTCGCGCGTGCCGTCGAGGGGATCGACGAAAAAAACACGCTCGTTGCGGACCATCCGCCGCGCCTCGGCCGCGCTCTCGGGCGCGCTCTCCTCGGCGACGATCGTATCGCCGGGGAAACGTTCGCCGAGGCGCGCGCAGATGAGGTCGTTGGCCTCGCGATCGGCGCGCGTGACGGGATCGTTGGGCCCTTTCATCTCCACGGCGAACGCCGTCCGGTAGACCGCGCGGACGATCTCCGCGGCCTCGCGGGCGATGGCGAGGACGGCTTCGAGCTCGGTATCCATGTCTTTCGTTTCCATGGTGCCTCCGCCCGCGTTCGTCAGAGCTCGACGCCGACGCCCTTGAGGCGCGCGGCGAGCTCGACCATCACGGTGTCCTTGAGGTACGGCGGTTCGCCCGCCTCACGCTCGAGCTGCTCGAACTGCGCGACCGAACGCGGCCCGAGGATCGCCGAGGAGACGAGCTGGTTGGCGAGGACGAACCGCAACGCGACCGAGCGGAGCGTACCCACGTCCTCGGCCTTGGAGAAGGGGCGGAGCGCGTCGAGCTGCTTGATGCGTTTCTCGAGCTCTTTGGGGCTCCAACGATCGGCGCGGTGGTCGCCCGCGTAAAACTCGCGCTCGGGGCTCCAGTGGCCGGTGAGGAGGCCATGGGCGAGGACGCTCCGCGCGAGGACGCCGACGCCTTGCTCCTTCACGTCCGCGGAGAGGGCGTGGAGATCCTTCGCCATGAAAACGTTGTACGCGAGCTCGATCACCTTGGCGCCGGCGCGGATCGCAGCGCGGCCGACCTCGACCGATCCGGCGCTGACGCCCCACGCGCGTACGAGGCCCCGCTCTTCGAGCTCCTTCATGAAGGCGACGGTGTCGCCCTGGGCGAGCGCGTGTTCGGTGGGGTTGTGCAGGAGCACGATGTCGAGCGGGTTGCGGTCGAGCCGCTCGCGCGAGCGTTCGAAGGCGATGCGCAGGTAGCTCGGATCGAAGCGTTTTTGCGCCGGTGAGGCCTCGAGGTCGGTGCCGATCTTGGTGACGACGTAGGTCTTGTCCTTGGGCAGGCGCGCCGCGAGTTTCTTCTCCATCTCGCCGCGGCCGTAGACGTCGGCGGTGTCGAAGAGGTTCACGCCGGAGGAGACGGCGCGGTCGAGGACGCGATCGACCTCGGCGAAGACCACGGGCCCGTAGCCGTCGCCGGAGAGCCCCCACGTGCCGAGCGCGAGCTCGGAGACTTCGAGGGAGGTTTTGCCGAGAGGCCGCTTTCGCACGGGCCTGCATTTACAACGTACGGCGGTGTCCGTCCATCGCGCATGGCGTATGGCTTTGCCAGCGCAGGCTCCCGATCGAGCCTCCTCGGGACCAGGGAGGTGAACGAGGGAACCATGGCGAAGGAGCCGTTTTTCGCGTCGAGGACGGAGGGGTCTCGGACCTTCCGAGGTCGGGATGTGGAGGCGGCGGAGGGCGCACACAAAGCGCTCGAGCTCGTCGCGCTTCGTGGCACCGAGGTGCTCGGCGTGCAGCACGTGCTCGAAGGAGGCTCGTGCTGGCTGGGGCAGATGCCGGAGTCAATCGCGCGGATCCCGATGACCGAGTACGGAGGGCAGCCGGCGGTCGTGGCCGAGGTCAAGGAGGGGCAGTTCGTGCTTCACGTGCCGCCGCGGGCGCGGGGACGTACGCATGGGAAAGACGGGCTCGGTCGGCTCGTGATGGGTCCGATCTCGCTCGAGGTGGACGAGGGGGATCGGGCGGTGATCGTGCTCGGCGCGGTGCAGATCCGCGCGCGGCTCGTGCCGGTCGAGACGAGCGGCAAGGAGCGGATGCGGATCCCGGGCGAGACGCGGCGATGGCTCACGGTGATGGCCGCGCTTTACGTCACGGCGCTCGCGCTCTGCGCGATGATCGCGCCCGCGCGGCCCGAGCAAGTCACGAGCGGGGCGATCCGAAGGGCGATCGCCGCGGTCACCGAGAGCGTGGCGAGCGTGAACGGGATGGAGGGGATTGCGCGCTAGGCGCCGAAGAGCGGGCCGATGCGCTCCTCTATTTCGCGTTTGAACGGTTCGAAGCCCGCGGGGCACCGGCGCGCGACCACGTCGATGCGCATGTTGTCGACGATCGCCCGGCGGATGAGGTGTGCGTCGAACTCCTTCGGTCTCGCGGTCAAACAGTCCCCCTGGAACTCGGCGAACGTGGTCTTCGGATCGGCAATGTCTTCAGGGGATGAAGGCAACGAGCGTCGTCCAACGTCGTCCCCGAAGCCGCAGCAGCGGGCATCCTCGTCCGCGAGGAGCCACGCTTCGATCTCCTGGATTGCCACACCGACGGCGCATCGAAGGGAGAGAGGGAGGTTGTCCTGCTCAGCCAGCCTGCGGCCGTCTTGCAGTTGCTTGAGCCGACCGCGAGGGTCGTCCGCGCTGTCGACGACGGCGACGACGGCATCGATGTCCTGACGTTCCAGGAAGCGCCGCAGTTTGGCGTCGAAGCCACGCGGCTGGCCCGTTTGGCGCCTCTTTGCACCGCGGAGCTTGTGATCATGCCAGTACTTGATCTTCGACTCGAACTGGACGGCCCGCGGATGTGCAGCGCACGTGGCGAGGATGCGTGCCGTGATCTCGACGAGGTCGCCTCGGTACTCCGCATGAGCAGCGTCCTCGCGGCCGATGTCACCGCGTCCTTCGCCGACAAAGAGGACGCAGATCATTCTTCTTCACCGCGCAGGAGCCCAGCTTCACCGTAGTTCGACCAGTACTCGCCGAGGTTGAAGCCGCGAAGGCGTTTCTTGATGTCCTTCACGTCGGCGAGCCGCTCTGCGCGAACACCCTTCTCGTTCCGCTCGAACACGACGAGCTCGTCGGGCTCGAGGAAGTCGACGATGTCGGGCGAGTGCGTCGTCACGATGACCTGCACGGCACGACCGAAGCGGCCCTGGGAGAGACTACGCAGGAGGTCGACCAGGAAGCCGGAGCGATCCATGTGAAGGCCGATCTCCGGCTCGTCCAGCATGAGGACCGACAGGGCGTCGCTTGGCGAGAGAACGAGCGCGAGATAGCCGATGAGCAAGAGCAAGCCATCGGAGAGCTGCGGACCAAAGAGGGGTCTAGATGCGCCCTTTTCGACGATGGCCAGCTCTCGATCACGGGTCTCTGTAGCCGGCGCTCGAACATAGCGGACCATCGGAAAAACTTTGCGCACGTACTCCTGCAGCGTCTCAAAGTCTTCCGGAGCATCGTTCTGGAGCCGATCCAGGAATG
>JANMGF010001388.1:0-3077 GCA_031374535.1 Polyangium sp. (in: bacteria) | reverse complement strand
AGCTGGCCCGGGGCCTGCTCGGCGTGGAGGGACCACTTACGGCCACCGTACTCGAGACCCAGGTGGCCTCCCGCCATCGCGAGCTCGACCGAACGCTGGATGTGCAGGTGCGGGGCGAGAGGCGATTGTTCCACCTCGAATGGCAAGGCCAGATGCCGGCCAATATGCCTTTTCGGAGCTATGAATACCAGTCGCTGATGGCCTTCGCCGTGGCGGCCGAGAGTCGCGGCGGGTCCGCGCTCGTGCCGCCCATCGAGAGCGTGGTCGTGCTCCTGGGTGGTCGGGAAGAACCCTGGCCAGCGTATGGCTCGTACCGGCTCTCGCCCCCGGACGCACCATTCTCGGGGGTGCATTTCCGGATCGAGCCGGTGTATCAGCGGACCGTCGCCGATCTCGCGGCGCGAGGGCCGTTCTGGCCGATTTTTGCGCCTCTCGCGGTGGATGCGGACAAGCGGCGCATCACCCGGGTCATGGAGGATCTCCGGGCGCAGGTATCGCCCGAGGCGTTCGAGGAGCTAGGGGTCGCCATGGCGGTGCTCGCGGAGGCGGATCGACGAGGCCGCGACCTCCGGAGTGTGGTAAAGACAATGTTGCCCAGGGAGTTGGTCATGCAGAACTGGATTTACAAGGAAGGGTTGGAAGACGGGTTGGAGAAGGGCGCGCTCAGGTCGCTCGCGCGCCAGTTCGAGCGAAGACTCGCGCGTCCGCTCACCGAGGCGGAGCGTTCACGCCTCGCCGAGCGGATCCATGAGCAGGGCACCGAGAGCGCCTCCGATGCGGTGCTCGACCTCCCCGCCCAAGATCTCGCCACCTGGCTCGCCCCGACGAACGGGCACTGAGCCTTCCCGCCTCAACACCCCATCCTGCAAGTCGCGTACGCGCCGCCCGGCGTCGGGCTCGCGATTTCCTCGCAGGTCGCATTCACGATGCACTGCGATTCGCACGCATATTGACCCGTGCATTTGTCGGGATCCGGCTCCGTGCAGACGAAGTTGCACTCGTTGCAGAGCTTCTTCGCCGCCGCGCTGCACGGGTCGCCGCCGCCGCACTCCGCGAGCGCGTCTTCCTCGATGTCGCAGCCATCCCAGGTGAATTCCTCACCGCTGCGGCATTCGGCCTCGCTCTCGACGCACACGAGCCAGGCGCTGTATTGGTCCGAGCAACCCTTGCTCTCCGCGAGCGTCACCGTGGCCTCGATGTCCGCGATGCAATCGTCACGCTCTGCCTCGGAACAACCCTCGCATTCGCATTTGAGGTCGCAGATGTCCGAGGCCGCAGGGCCGCAGCCGCCCGCCGCTCCGGCGAAAAACGTGAAGCCGACGCCGAGGACGAGCCACGCGCCCATCCTCGCGGGCAAGGAGGGACGCCCCGCCGAACCACGCCGATTCATTCCAACCATGGGTGTTTTCCTCCCCCTCACGGGCCACCACCAGAGCTCGAACCCGACTCCGAGCAGGCGATCGCGCAGTCCACGTAGGGCGTCCCGGTTTGCGGGTTCTCGAGGTCTTCGCAGCTCGCCGCGAGCGCGCAATAAGCCACGCACTCGTCGCCCCCCGAACACGGAACCGCTCCGCCGCCGCTGAGCCCGCACGACGCGCGTTTCTCGCGTTCTTCCTGGCACGCGGTCTTGATGAACGTCGCCGAGCGCGACGAGCAGCCCCGGAGCGTATCGACCTTCGGCGCGCAGCTCGACGCGATGAAGGCCCCGCCGTTGCAGGTCCCTTCGTCCACGTAACAGGTGACGTAACTCGAATACTCGGCCGCGCAGCCGTCGAACTCCGCCAGCCGCTCGGCGTCTTCCACGTCGTCGGCGCAGTCCTCGCGATCACGCTGGCTGCAACCCTGGCAATCGCACCGCGCCGAGCAATACGACGCCGTCTCGCTCTCGCAGCCCGCGCCGAGCGTGGCAAACGCCATGGACAGCGCCGCGAACGCCGCCGCGACGCTGAACCGAAGTGCCCATTCCCCCCGCGTTTGCCGCATGGTCGCTCCTCCGTCGTGCGCGCCGCTCACGGCGCCGTCGGCTTGTTCATGTCCTCGCAGGACATGGGCCAGAATCCCGTGGTCTTCGGCTCGACGCACGCCATACACGCGTTCGAGAACGTGCGCGGCGCGGTCGACGGACAGGGCGCCTTGATGCAGCGGATCCCCGTGTCCACCTCCCCGCAGACCGGCCGGAGATCCTTCGTGCAGCCCGAAGCCTTGCGCGACTCCTCCGAGCACGCCTGGAACGCGAGCCTGCCTCCACCGGGCTTGTCCTCGGCGGGAGGCGGCTCTGCGTCGACGGGTTTGTCCACGGGAGTGACCTCGGCCGTGGGCGCCGGGTCTGCAGGGACCGTGGACGTGGGGGCCGTGTCGGTGGGCGGTTGCGTCGAGCCACACCCGAGGGTGAGCCCCGCGGCGAAAAGAACGAGGGAAGCGAGGATCTTCATGGAGAAGCGCGCTTCTAGCCGTTTTCCCTGGCCGCTTCAAGGCAACGCTATACTCCGGCCCATGTCCTCCCCGCGCACCCCGTCCTCCGTGTTCGTCGCCCGCCGCCGCGCTCTCGCCGAGAGGTCACCTCACCCGGCGCTCATCGCGGCCGGCCTGCCTCCCGCGCGCCAGTACCGCGCGAACACCTATCCGTTCCGCGCGAAGAGCCATTTCCTGTACCTCGCCGGCGAGCACATCGCAGGCGCGGCCCTGCTCGTCATGCGCGAGCGGACCGTCCTGTTCGTCGAGCCCGAGGCCGACGGTGACGCGCTCTGGCACGGCCCGCGCCCGTCGTTCGAAAAGCTCCGCGCGCAGCACGCCGTCGACGAGGTCCGCGCGCTGTCCGAGGTCGATGCGGTCCTCCGTGATCTCGGCGCGCCCGTCGCCACGCTCCCCACCGAAGATGCGTTCAGCGCCGCGTGGCTCTCGGCCCGCCTCGGCCGCGCGATCGTGTTCTCGGCCGGCGACAAACTCGACGCGGGGAGCGCCGACGCCGCGCTCGCCGATGCGATGATCGATCTTCGCCTCCGCCACGACGAGGCCGCGATCGTGCAGCTCCGCGCCGCGGGCGAGGCGAGCGCGCGTGCGCACCTCGCGGGGATGCG
>JANMGF010001363.1:0-2862 GCA_031374535.1 Polyangium sp. (in: bacteria) | reverse complement strand
GCCAGCGCGCGGCGCCGACCTGCTACAATGACATCCTCGTCGACGAAGGGATCGCCAGTGCACTCGTGCAAAGCGGCGCGACCGGGCTCTCATTCCGGGGCGTCTTCGCGGCCTTCGAGAAGAAGGGGCACTTGCAGCTCCCGTGGCGGCAGCTCTGCGCGACGCACACGGTGCCGCGAATGTCGCCCCGGTCGACCGGGATCGAACCCTATAAATCATGCCCCTGCGGGCGGAGCAGCTTCACCACGTCTCTGGAGATCCCTCCCCGTCTTACCTACCGCGCGTCCGACGTCGCCGATATGCGCGACGTGAACGTGACCTGGGAGTGGTTCGGAGAGGTGAAATTCAACGGCGACGTCTACGACTCCATCCTCGCCTATCCCTTGTTCCTCGTCACCCCCAAGGTTTGGCGCATCTTCCGCGACGCGGGCGTCACTGGGTTCGACTGGATGCCGATCCGGGTCATCGACGAATAAGCCCGCCGCGCTCGCTACCCTTCGTCCTCGTTGTCCTCATCTGCGGTCCCACGCAACAAAAATTCGAATGGGTTGAAATTCGGATCCTTTCTGCGCTCCTCCCAGTCCTCCTGGATGCGTTGGAATTCCGCCTTGGCTTCCGCTTCCCGTTGCAGGAGCTCGGCAAGCGTCCTCCACTCGACATGCACCGCCGTCTCGATGTCGGTGTAGCCTTGCGCGCGCAGCCAGGCGCTCACCGCGAGCGCTCCCGCGAGCGGGTTTCGGAAGGGGAGGTCGAGCACGATACCCCCCTCCTGCACCACGAGTTCCCGAGGATCGGAGTCCAGCCTCGCGTCGTGGTCCTCGTCGCCTGCGAGCGCGGGATCTTCGCACTTCGCTCCCCAGGGCGGCGGGCCCTTCTCTTCGTCCCGCTCCCAGACCTTCGCGAGGTACTCCCCCAACGCACGCTCCGCCTCCGGGTTCCGACCACGCGCCGAGACACGTAGCGGAATGACCCCGTTGTACGTGTCTTCGAACTCGGTCGCCCCCGCGTTGGCCAGAAACTCTCGAATCTGCTTCACCGGCAACGTGAGGGCGTACGGATGGTACACAACGACGGCATTGCCGATTGTCCTCGCGGAGAGCGCCGGCCCACCTTCGCCGATCTCCTCCCAGTTCATCCCCGCGTCCTTGTCGCTCCAATCGACGCCATGCGCTTCGCCGAACGCCCGGAGCGGCGGCGAGGGACGAACCCCGACCCACCCCTCTGCCTCGTCGCGCCACGCCTCCGGGCTAAGGCTCCCCAAATACGCATCATGCGCCCGCGCGACCTCCGAAAGCTCCTTCGCCGCCCGTCGCGCCGCCTCCTCGTCGCAGAAACGCGCGACCACCGTAAAGCTCCCGCTGTTGTTGCTCGCGAACGCGCGCCAGACCCACGCCGTCTCCTCGCGCGGCGCCACCTGCGCGCGCCCCGAGAAGAGCCCACGCGTGCAACCACGCACCTCGGCGTGCGGGCGCTCGGCTCGCATCTCCTCGTAGATGCGCTGCAAATCCTCGAACGTGTCGAACGGGATACGGCTCTGTTGAAAGGAGCACGCCTGCACCGCTCGATCCGGCGTGATCACGAGAAACGCGTCCGCGGCCCCGCAGTCGGACAGCTCCAGGAGATCGGGGACGTCAGGCAGCAGCGGCTTCAAACAGACGTCGATACGCACGGGCAAGCCTTCGAGGCGATGAAGCGCGCGGCGCAGAATCGCGAGATCATTCTCCGCCAGATGAAGGGCGGGATCGGCCCCCTTGTATCCCAGCAAAAGGACGTTCTTCGCGCCCTGCGCGAGGCAATCGAGCACGAGCGGCTCGAGGACGCCCACGTTCGCGGGAACGACCAGGGTATTGACGCCGACTTGAAAGCCGCGGAGGCGTCGCAGCGTCGCGCGGTAGTGATTGTCCGGGTACGCCGAGACGCGGATCTCGGAGACCAGGGGGCGGAGCTCGTCGAGGAGGGGGTCGGTAAGCCTCGTGCCGTTGGTCGTGAACCCTAGCCCGAGCGGCGTCGTTTCGCGGAGCTTTTGGAGCAGGGGCACGAAGTCCTTGAAGAGCAGGGGCTCGCCGCCGCCGAAGGCCACCTCGAGGACCCCCCACGCCGCCGCCTTCTGGAGGAGATCGAGCAGGAAGGGCGCATCGAGCTTGCTGGCAGCGTTCTTGTCCCGGTAGCAGAAGCCGCATCGGAGGTTGCAGGCCGTCAGAAGGCCAATCTGAAGGGTGCGCGGCGCGCTTCGGCGAACATGCGCCGTGGAGGGTCCTCGCAGGAGCACGTTCGTCCCGGTGTCGCGGTGGAACCGGAGCAGGCCGCCGTCGACGTTTGTCTCGGTCCAAAAGGCAAGGGGACGGGCCGCATCGGCTGCGTGGGGGGAACTCATACGCGCCTCATGGTTCAGGCGACGTTCCAGCGTCAACCGAAAACGTGCGAGGCGCCCTCGCCCCCAGCATTTATCCCTTGACACCACGCCCGCTCCCGCAGCAACGTGCCGATTCACGCATATCGCGAGAACCAGGGAGTATTTCATGGGTGAAGTCATCGGAGCGACCGCGGAGATATCCCGCGTCGAGGAGCATGTTCGTTCCGCGTACGACGTCGCCGTCGGGCGTGGGGGCGAGATCGCGGACGCGGCCAAGAGCCGGCTCGAACCAGGGGTGAAGGCAATCGATCACGCGAAGGCCGTGCTCGAAGCCGCCAAGAAAGCCGAATCCGTCGTCTGGGCCGCCGTGCTCGCCATCGATAGCGATGCGGATCTCATCATCGGCGTGCAGTTCGCTCAGGAGTTCGGCGTCAGAGTGCACCTTCGGACCATAGCTCCGACACGAGGGAACACCTCCGCCGATCTGCGATACGCCGTGGACACTCAGC
>JANMGF010001350.1:0-1828 GCA_031374535.1 Polyangium sp. (in: bacteria) | reverse complement strand
GCCGGAGCACGCGATGCTTCGCGACACGGGGCGCGCGACATACGTCTCGGCGACGGACGAGGAGGCGCTCGATGCAGCGCGGGAGGTCGCGCGCGCCGAGGGCATCGTGGTCGCGCTGGAGACGGCGCACGCGTTCGCCGCGCTCGGCAAGATCGCGCGCCGCGAGGCCGAGGCGAGGGGACGCGCCGCGCGGATCCTCGTGTGCCTCTCGGGTCGCGGCGACAAGGATCTGGACACGCTCGCGGCGCACGGCGGAGGGGGATGATGCACCGGATCGATCAGCGATTCGTCGAGCTCGGGCGCGCCGGCAAGAAGGCGCTTTGCGTGTACCTCTGCGTGGGAGATCCTTCGCTCGAAGCGTCGGCGTATCTCGCGCTCGAGGCCCTCGACGCGGGCGCCGACCTCCTCGAGCTCGGCGTGCCGTTCAGCGATCCGACCGCCGACGGTCCAACCCTCGCGCGCGCGGCGCAACGAGCCATCGCAGCGGGATCGACGCTTGCGCGGGTGCTCGACGTGGCAGCGCTCGTGCGCGCCCGTTCGGAGGCGCCGCTCGTGCTGTTCACGTCCTACAACCCCGTTCTCGTCGCGGGCGAGACGCGGGTCGCGCGCCTCGCGAGGGACTCTGGCGTCGACGCGCTCCTCGTCGTGGATCTGCCTCCCGAAGAGGCGGGGCCGCTCCGGGAAGCCTCTGCGGCCGAGGGGCTCGGCGTCGTGCCGCTCGTCTCGCCCACCAGCGACGCGGCGCGGATCGAGACGATCCGTCGCGTTTCGACGCCGCCCTCCGGCGCGCCGCGCGCGTTCGTGTACTCGATCTCGATGACGGGCGTGACGGGCGCGCATCCATCGGATCTCGCCATGGCCGCGCGTGAAGCCGCCCGGATGCGCCGATCGTTCGACAGGCCCGTGCTCGTGGGTTTCGGCATCGACAGCGGCGCGAGCGCGAAGCTCGCAGCGGGCGAGGTTTTTGGGGGCGCCGACGGCGTCGTCGTAGGCACGGCGCTCGTACGACGCATCGAGCAGGCCGGCTCTGCCGACGAGCAGCGACGTGTCGTCCGTGCGTTCGTCGGCGAGCTACGCCGATCGCTCGACGAGACCGGTTAAGTGGTCCCGTGCTTCAGAAGGACGCGGTTTCGACCCGTCCGCTTCGCCTGGTAGAGCGCTTCGTCGGCGGCTGCGATGAGCTGCTCGGGCGCCTCGACCGGGATGTCCGGGTACGCGGCGACGCCGACGCTGATCGTCACCTGCATGCGTGTCCCCTCGTGCTCGAAGACTTCCAGCTCCACCGCCGAGCGCAGCCGCTCGCCGAGGATGCCCGAATTTCCGAGCGAGACGCCGCGGCAGATCACGCCGAACTCCTCGCCGCCGTACCGCGCGAAGACGTCCTCGGTGCGCACGGTGTTCATCGTGAGCTTCGAGATCTTCGTGAGCACGTAGTCGCCTGCGAGGTGGCCGTACGTGTCGTTCACCCGCTTGAAGTGATCGACGTCGAACATCACGAGCGAGAGCGGCGTGCGGTGGCGCTTCGCGTAGGCGATCTCGGTCTCGAGGCGGCTCAGGAAGTACCGCTTGTTGAACGCCTTCGTCAGCCCGTCCCGCAGCGCCGCGTCGATCATCTGCTGCTGGAAGCTGACGTCGAGGTGGTCGTGGTACGTGAACTTCAGGATCGTCGTCGAGCCGAGGCGGATCTTGTCGCCGTCGCGCAGGATGCGCTGGCTGATGTTCTCGCCGTTGACCGAGGTCCCGTTCGAGCTGTTGAGGTCTTCGAGCACCACGTCGGTGCCCGCACGAACGAGCCGCGCGTGCCTGCGCGAGATGCCGTCGTCGTTCA
>JANMGF010001288.1:0-9076 GCA_031374535.1 Polyangium sp. (in: bacteria) | reverse complement strand
GATCGCGCGGAAGGCCGCCTGCACGAAGGCCTCGGCTTTGCCTTGATCCGCGGCGACGTGGACGAGGCGCATGGCCTTGATCGTGTTCGACGGGAAGTGGCTCGAGAAACGAAAGGGGACGCCGTAGAAGCGCGCCCATCGATCGAGGTCCTTGAAGAGGTAGGAGCCCTTGGCCGGGATCTTGGCCGGCATGTCGTTGCCCGTGGCCTTGAAGACGGCAAACAGCACGAAGGGGCGGTACTCGATCTTCGCGCCAGAGCGCGCGGCGAGCGCGGGGAGCTGCGTCGCGGCGAGGTAGCTGTAGGGGGACGCGAAGTCGAAGTAGAAATCGATGGTCTTCAAGGCAGGCGAACCTCCAGTGGGGGAGCGAGTGTAGAGGCGACCAGGGCCGCGGAGAAGGGCTCGTCAGGGGCCAGCGTCACGCTCTCGCCCGGCGTCGGCCTCGAGGGACGGCTCGGAGGGGCCGGCGGGCAAGGCGGTGTCGAGGGCGGCGGCGCGGGCGCGCTCCGTGTCGACGAGCACCCGCTTCATGCCCTCGTCCTCGGGCGAGAGCGCGACCGCCGCCGCGTACGCGCGTGTGGCCTCGTCGAGCTCCCCCTTCCGCGCATGAGCCACGCCCAGGTTGTACCAGACGATCGGGTTCTTCGGGCTCACGGCGAGCGCGTGGTGGTAGCGCCGGATGGCCTCGTCGTAGTTCTCCGCGTCGAACGCCTGGTTGCCGAGACGCGCGCTGTCGTCCCCGCCGTTCTTCGCGACGTTGACGCGCGGGCGGAGCACCGTCGCGCCCGCGCCCGAGGCACCGAGCACGACAAATGCGACGCTTGCCGCGCCCGCACGCACGGCGGCGCTTCGCTGCGCGACACGATAGCCCCCCGTGATCACGAGCCCGCTGAGCAGGCCGAGGAGCGCGCCCACGCCGTGCGCGACGTTCGCGATGCGCCAGACGTCGGTCACGGTGGTCGCGATGCAGAGGAAAAACCAGCCGATGAAGAACTGCGTCGTGCGCGCGTCGACCGTGCCCCGCGAACGCGCGTCGGCGCGATCGAGCACCCACGCGAGCCCAAAGAGGCCGTACACCACGCCCGAAAGGCCGATGCCGCCGATGAAGATCGCGTACTCGGCGGCGGCGGATCCCGCGGCGAAGAGCAGGACCAGGGCGAGCAGGCGGAAGGAGCCGAAGCGCTCCTCGATCATCGTCCCGAGCGTCCAGAGCCAGGCGACGTTGAAGATCAGATGGAGCGCATGGGCATGCGGCAACGCGCTCGTGACGAGGCGCCACGGCTCACGCTCGAAGGCGCGTACGCTCATCACGAGCTGCTCGATCGATCGTCCGGCCGCGTCGAGGACCGTGACGAAGAGGGCCAGCATGGCGACGCCCGCGGTGACGGGGAATCGCACGAACTCGGTGAGGGGCGGCGGCTTCTTCAAGGCAACAAGGGGCGGGGAGGCGAGGCTTTTCGGCTCAGGGCTCGAGCTTCTGCTCGGCCGCGTGGATGAGGGCCTCGAGGTCGTCGAGCGAAGGCAAAGAGGTGTGATCGAGGGTGATGGTGAGCGAGCCGGTTCCACGCTCGACGTGGACCTCGCCCTCACGCGCGTCGGGCGCGATCTCGGCGGCCCACTCGCGATCGGCGGCGGCGACCCTGCGCGCCTCGGCGCTGATCCTGTCGCGGATCCAGCGTGAGAGGCGCGCGAGGCTCGACGAGGGCGGCGGATCGAAATCCGGTTCGTCCGCGGCGGCCGTCACGAGGATCCGAAAACGCTCGTCGCGGACGCGGATCTGCACGTAGGCGTATCCGCCCCGGAGCGGCAAACGTACGCCGAGGCCGTCGGCGTCACGGGCCAGAAGATGCGCCGCCGTGCGGTAACTCGACTCGGCCCAGCCCGTGGACAGGCGCGCGATCAGCGCCGCGGCCGCGGCCCTCGCGACGACCTCCGCAGCCGTCGTGCCCCCACCACCGACGACACGCAACGTCTCGGGCGCGGGCGGCGCCCCCCCCTCGAGCTCGCGGCTCCGCAACGTGACCGTGCGGCTCACGGGCCCGCCCGGAGGCGCGTCTTCGCGGTCATCCTCGTCGGCCGTGAAGCGGAGATCTCCACTCTCGGCGTCCCGCAACCACACGGCGCCGCACCACCACGCCGCGAGTGTCTTGCCGTCCGGCAGAAACGCGAGCGGGCCAGGGCTCGCCGTCCAGAGGGGCCGCGCGCGGGACACGCTGAAGAGCTGCGTCCTGCGGGTGCGGCCGAGCGCGACGACGAGCGCTCCGTCCGGTGAGAAGTCGAGCGCCGCCACGCCACGCAAAAGCTCGCGGCCGTTCACCACCGAAAGCACCGCGCGCGCCTCGCCCCCCTGATCCCGCTCGAAGAGGCGAATCCGGCTGTCCGGCCCGGCCGCGGCGACGAGTGTTCCATCGGGGGAAAAGGCCGCGGCGCTGTCGATGTCACGCACGCCGGGGGGCGTGACCGGCTGGAAATCATCCGCCGACCAATGCACCACGGGCGTCGCGCCGGTCGTGGCCAAGAGCAGGCGCCCGTCGGGGCTCCACGCGAGGCTACGCAACCTGCGACGATGCGGGTACGGGAGCGTGTGCACGAGCGCGCCGTCCTCGACCGCGTACACGAGCACCGCGCTCGTCAGGCGATCGGCGGTGACCGCGAGCCAACGACCATCGGGCGAGAGCGCGATCGGGGCCTCGCCGCGCCACGGATCGGGCGTCAAGCATCGACCGGCGACGAGCTCGAAGACACGCACCGTGTGCACCGCCTCGTCGGCCTCCACGCGCCCGTCGAGGGCGTGCCCTGCGGCGCTCGGCGGCACGCGGGCGTCGTCGGACCACGCGGTCACGAGGCGGCTGCCGTCACGCGTCAACGCGAGCGCCGTCGCACCCACGCCGAACCGGAAGAGGGCCCGGCCGACGCGCAGATCGTACACGACCGTGCGCCCGTTTCCGATCGCCGAGGCCGCAAGCCGCTTGCCGTCCGCGGAGACGGTGAGGGCCGTGGCCTCGTGCGAGAGGGGGAGTTGACTTGCCTGCACGCGGGACGAGTCTAGCGCCCTCGGGACCGCGAGACGATGCCCCGACGCAGGACGAACCACCCTTTTTGGGTCCGTTTGCCCGGGCGCCCCCACGCCACGCGCCGCCGCTTTCGTGCGGGGGACTGTGAACGAATTCACACGGTCTCGGCCGGTGTGCCCCGCCAGGCGATTCAGCGCGCGCGTCGTTCGTCGCGGCTGCCCGCGAAATAGGCTTCGAGCAGATCGCGGCCGACGAGGTTCGCCTTGGTACGCCAGGTGAGGTCGTTGGCCAGCATGACGGCCACGGCGATCTCCGGTTTGTCGGCGGGCGCGAAGGAGGTGAACCACGAGAACATGCGGGCGGGCTTCTTGCCGACGAGGGTGCCGGTCTTCGCGGCCACGGCCATGCCGGGCAAGGCGCGCGTGCCGTCGGCGTGGCGGAAGGCTTTCACGCAGGTGCCGCGCTTCGTGGTGACCTGGAGCATGCGGTTCAGGGTGCGCGCGACGCGTGGATCGAGGGCGCGGCGCTCGACGACGCGGGAGACGGGCGCGCCGGGATCCCGCAGGACGAGGCGCACGCGTTCGCCGCCGTTGGCGATGGTCTGCATCGCGAAGAGGGCGCCTAAGGGCGAGAGTTTTCCGTTCCAGAACCCGGCGGCGGCGCGGGCCATGCCGAAAGGATCGTCGGGGATGTCGACGCGGCCGGCGTGGACGGGGACGTCGATGGGGAGATCGCCGCTAAAGCCGAGCGTGCCTGCCATGCGGCGCAAATCGCCGGCGTCGAGGTGTTTCTTCGCCAGACGCGCGAAGACCATGTTGATGCTCTTGCCGAGGGCCTCGCCGAACACCGTGCAGGCCCCGCCGCGCCGCTCGAGATCGGCCGGCGTGATGTCGTGATCGCCGCCGCTCCAGCACGTTTCCGTGCTCTCGTTCGCGTACCCGCCGTCGAGCAAGGCGGCGGCCGTGATGATCTTGAAGAGGCTCGCGCTCGGGGCGTGGGGCTCGGCCACGTAGTCGCGATCGCCGCGGCTCGCCCAGACGAGGATACGTCCGGTGCGCACGTCGGAGGCCACGATCGCGGCCTCGGGGGCGCCCGATCGCTCGAGCAGCCGCTCGGCCTCGCGTTGCAGGCGTGGGTCGAGGGTCAGGCGCACGGGTTTGGACTGACCACCCACGGCGCCGTACGCGGCGCCTTCCGTCACGCGGATGCGGTGGAGGCCGAGCGGCGCTGCCTCGGCCCGTGGCGAGCCGACGAGGAGGGCCGAGGCGAGCGCGGCCGGGACCAGGAGTGCGCGGATCGAAGTCACCATGGGGCTATCGATCGGTCCCCCGTCGCCGGCCAAGTTTTCGTCCTGGACCCCTCGGACGAACGGCCTGCCACGTGGGGCGTTCAGAAGGACTTTTACAGGGGCTCCTTGGCCTGCTAGGCGTTCGGCGGTATGCAGGGATCCGTGGACGAGCGTGTCGTCGTGATCGGGGCGGGAATCGCGGGCCTCTCTGCGGCGCGCGCGTTTGCCCGGGCCGGCAGGGACGTGCTCGTGATCGATCGGGCGCGTGGCGTCGGTGGGCGCGCGGCGACCCGGCGCATCGAGGGCCAGGCCGTCGACTTCGGCGTGATGTTTTTCCACGGCCAGGATCCGCGGTTCCTCGCGGCGCTCGCCGAGGTCCCCGAAGCGCCGCTCGCCGGCTGGCCCGCCGAGATCCGCGGAGCCGGTCGCGCTTGCCAGCCCGAGGCGTTTGATCCGGGCGAGCGGCGCCTCGCGTTCGCGTCGGGGGTGACGGCCTTCCCCAAGCACCTCGCCAAGGGCCTCGACGTACGGCTCGAGGCCCGCGTCACGGAGCTCGGTCCCGCGGGCGCCGGCGTCGCCCTCACGCTGGACGCCGGCGATCCGCTCCTCGCGAAGACCGTGGTGCTGGCGATGGCCAGCGATCAAGCCGCGACGCTCCTCGGCACGTGGCCCGCGGCCGAACGTGCCATCGCCGGAGCGCGCGCCGTGCTCGCGATGGTCCCGACCGAGCCTTGCCTGAGCCTCAGCGCGCTCTACGACGACCTCGGCCACGCGCCGGCGTGGCACGCGTGTTACCCCGAGGATTCGCGTATCTTGCAGGTGATCGGGCACGACTCGAGCAAGCGGAAGGACCCGCAAAAGCTCGCGCTGGTCTACCAGACGCACGCGCGTTTCTCGCGGGAGGCCATGGCCGATGCGGGCTGGCCCGACCGGGTGCTCGACGAGGCGGCGCGGATCCTCGGTCCGTGGGCGAAGGAGCCTTCGGTCGTGCACGCGCATCGGTGGAAGTATTCGCGAACGAACCTCGGGGCGGAGCTGTCGGCGCCGCTCGTGGTTCGTGCCGGGAATGGCGCGACGCTCGGGCTCGCGGGGGAAGTGTTCTGGCCTGGAGGCGGCACAGAGGCCGCGTGGCTCTCGGGAGAGGCGCTTTCGTTGCGCCTGCTGGAGGAAGGTCGATGATGGATGCCGGACGCGGGGACTTGGTAGAGCTCGTCGAGCGCGACAGGGACCACGAGTGCGACGGCTTCGGGCCCGCGGGCGTGTGCGTGCGGGTGGTGGGCGTCGCGGATCTGCCGACGCGCGTGGGCCGCTTCAAGATCGTGGCCTTCTGGAACAACCGCGACGCGAAAGAACACGTGGCGATGGTGCACGGCGACGTCGTGGGCGCGGAGGAGGTGCCGACGCGCCTGCACTCGGAGTGCTTGACGGGCGACGTGATGGGATCGCTCCGCTGCGATTGCCGGGATCAGCTCCTCGAGGGCCTGCGGCGCATTCAATCGATGGAGCGGGGCATCTTGCTGTACCTCCGGCAGGAGGGGCGCGGCATCGGGCTCATCAACAAGATCCGGGCGTACGGGCTCCAGGATCAGGGCCTCGACACGGTGGACGCGAACCTCGCGCTCGGCTTCCGCGACGACGAGCGCGACTACGCGGTGGCCGCGCACATGTTGCAAAGCCTCTCGGTGAAGTCGGTCCGTCTCATCACGAACAACCCGAACAAGATAAGCCAGCTCGAGCAATACGGCGTGAAGGTGGCGGGGCGAATCCCGCACGTGATCCCGCCGAACGAATACAACAAGTTTTACCTCGAGACGAAGGCGAAGCGCAGCGGCCACTACATCGACACGGAGGGCAAGCCGCACCTCGCCGAGCAGAGTGATCCGGTGCTGGTCGACGGGATGGAAGGTCCGGCCGAGGAAGACCTGGCCGAGACGGACGTCCGTTGAGCCGCTGTAGGCGCGGAGGTGCAGTCCCATCGAGCCGAGGGCCGCTCTATGGACAAAGGGATGCCTCCCCGCTGGACGCTCGACCCCGACCGCCTCTTTTCCGCTGAACCCTCGCAGCGATCGTCCGCCCGGGTGCTTTACGCCCTGGTGCGTGATCTGCCCATTGTGAGCCCGCACGGCCACGTCGATCCTGCCCTCCTCGCCGATCCTGCCGCCCGCTTCGGCTCGCCGGCCGACCTGTTCGTCCTCCCCGACCATTACGTCTGCCGCCTGCTCCACAGCCGCGGCGTGCCGATGGAAGACCTCGGCATCCCCACCCGGGACGAGCAGCCCTACGAGCACGACCACCGCCGCGTCTGGCAACGTTTCGCCGATCATGTTCATGTTTTTCGGGGCACACCGAGCGGGCTCTGGCTCGCCGACGTGCTCGTGTCCGTCTTCGGCGTGACGGAACGGCTCGACGGGAAAAACGCCCAGCGCGTCTACGATCACCTCGCCGATCGCCTTGCACGACCGGAGTATTCCCCCCGCGCGCTTTACGAATCGTTCAACATTCGTATTCTCTGCACCACGGACGGCGCCGCGGACTCGCTCGAGCACCACCGCCGCATGCGCGCGGAAGCGGGCCGGCTCGACGTCCGCCCCACCTTCCGGCCCGACGCCGTCGTCCACCTGCATACGCCCGGCTTTCGTGGCCACATCGAGCGGCTCGGAGCGGCGGCCGGCATCGATATCACGAGCTACAGCGATTACATCCGCGCCCTCGAGGAGCGCCGCGCCACGTTCAAGGCGCTGGGCGCCACCGCCACCGATCACGGCGCCGTGACGCCCCACGCCGAGCGGCTTGGCCCAACCGAGGCCGAACGTATCTTCACGGCGGGCCTCCGCGGCGAGGCGGACGAATTGGACGCGGCCCGCTTCTCGGCCCACATGCTCATGGAAATGGCCCGCATGAGCGTCGAGGATGGCCTCGTCATGCAAATCCACGCCGGCAGCCTGCGCAACCACCATGGCGCGCTCCTTTCGCGTTTCGGGCCCGATCGGGGCGCCGATATCCCCGTCGCGACCGAATGGACCCGAAACCTGAGGCCGCTGCTCGAAGCGTTCGGCGACGATCCGCGCTTCCAGCTCCTCCTTTTCACGCTCGACGAGAGCACCTACGGCCGCGAGCTCGCCCCGCTCGCCGGGTACTATCCGACCGTGACGCTGGGGCCGCCCTGGTGGTTCTTCGATAGCCCGAACGGCATGGTCCGCTGGCTCGATCAGGTCACCGAGACGGCCGGCCTTTTCAATACCGCCGGGTTCACCGACGACACGAGGGCCTTCTGCTCGATTCCAGCGCGGCACGACGTCTGGCGCCGGGTGAGCTGCAACTGGCTCGCGGGGCTCGTGGTGACCGGGCGCCTCGACGAGGAGGAGGCTTTGGAGCTCGCCCGAGAATGTGCCGTGGGTCTGGCCGAGCGCGCTTATCGGCTGGGCGCGGGGGAGGGGGGCCGATGAATCTCGGGAACATGTTCGATATTCGCGGGCAGGTGGCGGTCGTCACGGGCGGCAGCGGCGTCCTCGGGTCCTCGTTCTGCCGTACGCTCGGCGCGGCGGGCGCGCGCGTGGCCGTGATGGGGCGGCGGCGCGAGCCTTGCGAATCCGTGGCGCAATCGATCCGGGAGGGGGGCGGCGAGGCCCTCGCGGTGCCTTGTGACGTGCTCGATGGCAATGCGCTCGAAGCGGCGGCGCGCCATATCGAGGACACGCTCGGGCCGGTGACCATCCTCGTCAATGGGGCAGGGGGCAACCACCCCAAGGCCACGACCGGCGCGGATCGCAGCTTTTTCGAGCTGGATCCGGCGGGGTTTGGCGCGGTCTTCGACCTCAATGTCCAGGGCACGCTGAGGCCCTGCCAGGCCTTCGGGCGCGCCATGGCCGAGCGGGGCCGGGGCAGCATCGTGAACATCACGTCCATGAGCGCCGAGCGCCCCCTCACGCGCGTGGCCGCTTATGGCGCGGCCAAGGCGGCGGTCGTGAATTTGACCCGCTGGCTCGCGGTCCACATGGCCCAGACCTACGGCCCCTCCATCCGGGTCAACGCGATCGCGCCCGGGTTTTTCTTGACGGATCAAAACCGATTTTTGCTCACGGATCCCGAGACGAATGCCTGGACCGAGCGGGGGCGGTCGATCCTCGCGTTTACCCCCATGGCGCGGATGGGCACGCCCGAGGACCTTTCGGGCGTGCTCCTCTGGCTGGTCAGCCCCGCGGCCGCGTTCGTCACGGGAATCGTGGTGCCGGTGGACGGCGGGTTCTCCGCACAGAGCGGGGTGTGAAATGGTGACCGGCCACGGCTCCCCCGGGCAAACCCTCTCGGACGAGGCCGTCCACGCGATCCTCGCCGAAGCGCTCGAAGCGCTCCCGCTCACGGGCAAACGGCTCCTGGTGATCATCCCCGACGCGACACGCACGGCCCCGATCCCGCTCGTCTTTCGGGCTCTCCATACGTTGCTCGGGAGCCGCGTCGCGCGCCTCGATTACCTGATTGCCCTCGGCACGCATCCGCCCCTGGATGCGGACGCGATCGAGAGGCTCGTCGGCGAAGACGCGCCCGGTCGAGAGGACGGGCGAACCGCGATTTTCAACCACGCGTGGGACGATCCGGAATCACTCGCGACCGTGGGGGTGATCGACGAGGACGAGATGGCGCGCCTCACCGGCGGGCTCCTTTCGGTAGAGACGAAGGTGCGGATCAATCGCAGGATCTTCGCGTACGATCAGCTCCTGATCTGCGGCCCGGTCTTCCCGCACGAGGTCGCGGGTTTCTCCGGGGGAGCCAAGTA
>JANMGF010001287.1:0-2080 GCA_031374535.1 Polyangium sp. (in: bacteria) | reverse complement strand
GGGCCGCCTCGACGACGCGCTCCAGGGCTACCGCGACGCGCTCCGCTCGCTCCTCCCGATCGAGATGTTCCAGTACGGCGTGACGACGCTCTGGGGCCTCGCCGTCGCCACGGATCGAGACGGCGACCTCGACGCCGCGCTCGCGTCGATCGCCCTCGCGCGCGCCTACGACCGCGACGACCGCAAGATCAAAGAGCCCTCGTGGTTCTTCTCGCCGTCCTACGACGAGGCCTGGTACGAGGCCCTTGGCTTCTGGGCCGCTGCGCGCGCCACCGATCTCGGCGCCGTGCGTGCCGAGGCCTACGCGCGCGCCGTGGAGTCCTGGGAGGCGTACCTCGCACGTGCGCCGGAGGACGACCGCTGGATCCCGCTCGCCCGCGTGCGCCTCGAGGCGTGCAAGAAGGAACGTGATCGCGCCCTCCAGGCGGCGCGGCGTCGCTGAAACGAACGGACCCCTTTACGGTGGCCCAAGGACGCTCCACCCTCCTCTGTCATCCGCTGCGGAGGGCGTTCGTTTGAAGCGGGATTCGCTCTTCGAGGGGTCTGTGGTCTGGACGGGGCGACCCAAGGTCGTCACCTGCCCGGTGCTCTACCAGGTCGCGGCCGTGATCGCGGGCATCGTCTCTGCGATCACCACGGCCTCTGCCGTCGTCGTCGCCACCGCCCTCGGATCGAGCCCCGGCGCGCTCCTCGCCTTTGCTGCATGGATGGCCATCCTCGCCGTCGCGTTTGCGCTTGGCCCCAAGTGGTGGCGCAGCGAGCTCGAGTTCGTCGTCACCGAGCGCCACATCATCCTCGAGCGCGGCCGGATCCGCCGCATGATGGACCGCTCCGCCATCAGCTTCGCGCGGATTCATTGGGACCCCAAACGTCCTGGCATCGGCGACCTCGAGCTCGTGCGCGCCGTGCCCACGGGTGCGCTTCGCCGTCGCCTCTCGATCGTCTTCACGGGCCTCGTCGCGCCTGACCGTGTCTGGGCCATCGTCCGCGGCGTCACGCCCTCCACGCCTGCCGGTGACGGCCAGCGCCTCCTCGCCCAGCGCCTCGACGACGGCGAGCGTGTCCTCTGGTCCGGTCATCCTCCCGATCGCTGGCGCAAGTGGCTCCCCTCGAGCGCACGCGCGGGCCTCGGCCTCGCCCTCGGCGCTGGCCTCTTCGCCTCCGCGATCATCTCCTCCCGCCACGCCGTGCACGCCGCCCGCACCGTCGTTCGTGGTGGCCTCGACCCTGAATCGCTCTCGTTTTTTGCGCTCGTCACGTCCCTCGCGCTCACGATCCTCCTGCTCGTCTCGGCTGGCGCGTTCGTCGTGTACGCCTCCATCGTCCGGCCTGCGCGGCTCGAATCACGCACGCGTTACTGGGTGACCAACCGCCGTGTCCTCATCCAGCGTGGCGACGAAGAGCTGCACCTCGAGCGCATGCGTATCGTCGACGTCATCGACAGCCCGGTCGCGGGTGGCCTCAACGATCTTTTCCTGGTGCTCGACGGACCCCGCGCCCGCGCCTTCGCATCGAGTGGTGCGTTCGGCGAGCGTGACGACGATGGGTTGCAGCCGGTGCTCCGCCGCATCGAGGACCCGGAGGCCGTGCGGCGGATCATCCTTCGCGCGCCGAGCGCGCCGGCGCTGGGATCGGTGGCGTAGCGGGGGCGAAAAGCGCGGGTGTGGTTTCGTTCTTGATGTTCAGTTCTTGAGGACGATGAACTCGACGCGCCGGTTCTTGTCGTGGCACGCCTCGGTGTCTTCCTTGCAGAGCGGCTTCGAGCTCCCGAAGCCCTTCGGGTCGAGCTTCACGTTCGCCAGCCCGTGGCCGTTGATGTACTTCGCCACGGCTGCGGCGCGTTTCTCGGAGAGCTCCTGGTTGTGTGCGGCCGAGCCACGCGTGTCGGTGTGGCCCTCGATGCTCAGGTGCACGAGCTCCGGGTGTGCACGCATGAGGGTGAGCAAGTCGCCCAGGACTCCCTTCGAGTGCTCCTCGTCGATGTGGTCGCTGTCCGTATCGAACAGGATCGGCTTGTCGACTTCGAGGTGATCACCCTTGAGGTGTGCCGTGCCCACGTCGGCCGGCGCGGCTGCCGCGG
>JANMGF010001263.1:0-8887 GCA_031374535.1 Polyangium sp. (in: bacteria) | reverse complement strand
CGCTGCCTTCCGTGAGAGGTGAACCTGCCGCGAGGGGCGGGAGTTTCGGGGTGACGAACGGGTCGAACGTGGTCGCAGGCGTGGCAAGAGGTCGCAACATCTTGGCGTAGACGATCCCATCGCCGACCTTGAAAGCCGGTTGAAGGATCTCCTTGTCGGCCCCGCCGATGGACACCTTGCCCTCGGAGCTCGTCGCCGCGCCGAGGCAAACATCGAGGCCACAAAGCTGGGCGATCTGATCGGGCACGGGCACGCCGTCGGTATCGAGCACGGTGGCCGAGACGCTACCGATCACCACGGACGCGCCCGAGCCCGGGACCTTCTCCCCTTTACATTCCGGCGCGGCGCCGCCCGTGCCGGTCGAAACGCTCGAGCTCGCAACGCTCGAGCCCGCACCATTGCCGCCGGAGCCGTCCATCCCTCCGGCGCCGGACGAGGACGACGATGTCGTGGGCGAACCGCCGGGCTCGGACGAGCAGCCCGCGGGGAAAACCAGCAAGAGCCCGGCCAAACCGGCGAGAGGGGCGAGGGGGCGAAGGGTTGTTTTATTCATGGACCGATTGCTTTCTGGATCCCGCCCTCGATGGCCACGAGATCCGAGGTGTGCTCGAGCTTCTGGACGATGACGCGATCGGCGTTGACGAACGCGTGCAGCGAGGACGAGCCGCCGGGCCATATCGCAAGCGAGGCGCCGGTGGGGTCGTAAAGCGTGATCACGTCGTCCTGGCCGAATTGCTCGCGCCAGAGCTTGCAATAAGCCGCGTCGGGCTGCCCGCCAGCGGCCGTCTGCACGACGATGTTCACGGATCCGAGGCCGGAAGCTGCATATTTGTCGTGCAGCGCCTCCTGCTGACCCGCGACGCTCTTGCAGAGAGGACACCAGCCATGGGCCGCGAACACGTGGAGCCCCTTTTTTCCGCAAAGCTCCGTCAACGCGTAGTCCTGACCCTCGCAATCCTTCACGACGACGTCCGCGAGCTGATCGCCGACGTCGAACCCCACATCGACGCCCGAAGGAGCCTCGGGGCACACCGCGGCATTGCCGCCGCCGCTCCCGCTGCTGCTTCCGCCGCCGCTGCCGCCTCCGCCGCTGCCGCCTCCGCCGCTGCCGCCTCCGCCTCCGCCGCTGCCGCCTCCGCCGCTGCCGCCTCCGCCTCCGCCGCTGCCGCCTCCGCCGCTCGATGTGGAGGCGCTCGAGGAGCTCGACGTGGTGGTTTCGGGATCGGGTGTTCCGTTTTCAGAGGAGCAAGCGACGACGAGCAGGGCGAGGCCAGCGAGGGAAGCGCGGTTCATGAAGCGACTACGGGCTCGTCGCCTCGAGGTTTCGGCGATGCTGGCCTCCGGCGCGTTCAGTGCCGCCGTCGGTTCGTCTCGAATCCGCCGACCATGAATGCGCGATCCAGGGGATCCAGGCGACCAAACGTCGCGTCTCGCGCCTTGTCCGCGCATTCGGCGCAGAGGAGCACCTTGCCCAGGGCATGGGCTTCGTAGAGCCGCACCTCCCCGAGCACCGCGCAGACGTAACAAGCGCCGACGCCGCGGACCGTCGTGCTCCTTCGCGAGGCCAGCGTGGGGAGGGAATGGCGCTCGGCAGGCGTGCGATTCCTGGAGACGGGGGCCCGCTCGGGCATCGGTGCGACGCGAGATTTCCCGTTCGGACCGACGGTCACGAGTTTCCGGGGCTTGCCGTCTCCATGCGCGTGCCGCTTCATCGCTCGCAGGAGCGGATATACAGAAGGCCCCGGGCCCTGTCTAGACCGTACGGCACGTCGCGCGGCGAACGGACGGGCGGCCGGTCAAGCCGTCGCGAAGGGCGCGTTCAAAGCAATCGCCAGCCAGCCTGCCAGCAAAAGCAGGCCGCCGATTTTTTGAGCCCGTGCGCCCCGAACGCGCCGAGCGCGACGCCGAGGAAGCCGAGGACGCCGGCGAGCAGGAGGGAGAACCGTTCCATGCGCGGAGCGTGACGCGCGACCGGAGATCTTGCACGCAGGACCCGAATCTAGCGGTAAGCTACCCGGGCCCAATGAGCCGCCCCGCCGCCCTCGCCGCCCTCGCCCTCGCCCTCTGCGCCTGCACGCCTTCCCGGTGGATGAGCGCTCCGCCGTGCCTGCGCGGGTCGGTTCCGCAGGTGGGCCGTCCGGTCCCGGACGAAATGTTCGCCCTGATGCGGCGCGAGCGCGATCGAGCCGACCGCGCCCCGCCGCTCGTCCGAGCACGTATCCTCGAAAAGATCCCCTCGCTTTTCCCCGACGTCAGTGATCTCCTCCTCGCCCCCGCCTGCAGCGGAGAGCTCGAGCGAGAAAGCGCGGAGACGTTCGACGATGAGCCGCTCGTGTTCTCGCGCCTGCTCGTCGCCCGCATCCGCGCCGTGCACGACGCGGAGCTCCTCCTGGCGCTCGCCCGGCGGGACGAGTCGAGTTTCACCGATTATCAGCTCGCCCCGGACGAACCTGGGCCGCGTCCGCCGAAATCGCTCGTTCGGTATCTCGCGCTCGCCAGCATTCCCACCTACTGGGTCGTGGACAATGTGCCGGAGGGCAGGCGCCTCTTGCTCGATCGGGTGCGCACGAGCAAGGACGCGCGCGAGCAGATCCTCCTGCACGGCGCGACCTCCGCGGTATTCGCGCAGGCGCTCTGGGGCCATCCCGAGCGTGCCGAGGGCGACGAGGGGCCGGCGCTCTTTCGCTCCCTGCTGCCCGAGCTGAAGCTCCGGCTCCAGGGGCCCGCGGACCGCGCCACGCTGGAGCTCGTTTTGTTGCAAATCGCCGACGTGGGGACGTTTGGCGTGCGTTTTGGCGTCGATCGCGAGGCGCGGCGCCTCGTGAACGAGATCCTCGCGGCGAAAGGCGAGGTTCCGCTCACGCAAGGCAATCCGGGCGCGGCGCGTGATCTGGCGGAGGTGGCGCGGGGGGCACTTCACGATCTCGATACACCACAAAAATCAGTGTCGGGGATGACCCGCCCGCCGCCCCGCAGGAATCGATTCGATCCAAGGAAGGACTGGCTCGACGCCGAGCCCGCAGGCGGGAAGGAGTCGGAAGCTTCGGCGCTCGCGCGTGTGCGTGACCTCGACGGCGAGCTCGAGACGTTACGCTTCAATGCGCCGCGCTGCTACGTCCTCGGCGAGCTCGGCCGCTGGATGCCGCCCGGCGAGGCGTCCCGTCGCTTCGACGCGTTCGTCGCGCCGATCTTCGACGGGGATTCCATTCGCCTCGATACCGAGACGGTCTGCCGCATGCGTGTCGCGCTCGATCTCGAAGGCGTGGAGGAGGCGCGGCGCGTGAAGCTCCTCGTCAGGCTCCTGTCCGCGAAGCCCGCGCAGATCGGCGATCGCGACCGCAGCCGCGACGAACATCATCCGGCCATCGCTTACCCCACCCACGAGCACCCGCAATGGGACATCTCCGCGCGCGCGCTCGCGAATCACCCCGCATGGATCGAGCGCCACGCCGAGGTGCGCGCCTGGCTCGAGCAGCAGGCCCTCGCGCCGATCCCGCTCGATCACGCGACGGCGGAGGTGTGGAGCCTCCTCCAGCCCTCTTTCGAGCGTGTCGTCGAATTCCACGCCTCCGGGGCGCCGGGCGCGTCGATGGAGATGGCGAGGGCGATCCTGCGCTCCTTCATGCAGCCGATCGAGCCCGAGGCCCTGAAGAAGGTCTCCCACATTTACGTGGGTGAGGTAACGACGGCCCGCATCCGCGCGCTCGGCGATTGGGGGCGCCCCGCCGGGCTCGCCCCGGAGGTCTCGGCGTTCCTCGAAGAACGCAAGGCCCATCGCACCGCGGTAATCGCGCTTTACATGCTGAACCTCGACGTGAGTCCGCCTCCCGGTGCGAAGTAGATCCTCGACAAGGCGCACGTCACGGGACGAGCAAGAGCTTGCCCACGACCTTCCCGCCGCGGGACCGCACGTGCGCCTCCTCGGCCTCCGCAAGGGGGAGCCTGGCCTCGACGATCGCCTCGATCTCGCGCTTTTCGAGCGCGGCGACGAGAGGCTCCAGGCCGGCGCGTGTCGGTTTGCCGAGGAGCGTCTTCGTCCGGCCCGGAAAGACGAGCGCCGGGGAATCGGCGGGACGAACGACCACGAGCCCGAGCAGGCCGGTCGGGGTCAACAATGCGCGGCAAGCGGACGACGGGTACACCGCCGAGCCCATCGCATTGAGCACGAGATCGAAGGGACCGAGCTTCGCGGAGGCAAGGAGCGGATCACCGGCCGTGTAATCGATGACCGTGGCGCCGAGCCTCGTGACGAGCGGCGCATTCCGCGTCGAGCACACGCCGACCACGGACGCGCCATACGAACGAGCGAGCTGCAAGGCAAAAAGCCCCACGCCACCCGAGGCGCCGAGCACGAGCACCCGCGCGCCGGTCCTCGACGGAATACCGGCCTCCGCGAGCCAGCGCCACGCCGTCACGCCGGCGACGGGCAGGCACGCGGCCTCGTCGAAGGAGACCGATTCCGGCAGCTCGGCGCATTGATCGGGGCGCACGATGACCTCGTCGGCATAACTGCCGCGTTGCTTGCGCGAAAAATCAGTGCCGCCGACGACGCGGTCGCCGACCTTGGGCCAATCGACGTCGCCGCCCGTCTCGACGACCTCGCCGGCGAAGTCGATGCCCACGACGAGCGGCCCGGGGGGGCCGATGATCCGTTGCGCCGTGCCGAGCGGGCCTCCCTCCCGCATCTTCCAGTCGACGGGGTTGACGCCGATCGAGCGCACCCGCACGCGTAACTCGTCGGGCTGGAGCGGGCGCTCGGGCAGCTCGACGAGGCGCAAGGGCTCGCGGGACGACGAAGACGTCGCGACGATCATGCGACCTGTCGTACGCCGCGGCGGCGGTCGTGTACAGCCACATTCAGAGGGCCAGGGACGATCGACGGCCCACTCTTGACAAGAGTGACCCTTCTACGATTTCCTGGCCTCTTGCAACAACGCACAAAAATCGCTCGGGGCTCACGGCCTCCGCGCCGGAGGAATGGAACGACGCCCGCTGCGCTCGTGCTGGCCGCGTGCGTGGGGTTCGTCGCTTGCAGCGGGGCCGATCGGGCCTCCGACATCGAGCTCATCCCGCTCGAAGCGATGGGCGCCGCCCGGGAGGCGCCGGGGCGCGAAGCACAGGTGGATTCGGCGCGATGGCGCATGCAGCAAACGTTGCGTGGGTTCCGGCCCTTGCCTCCGTGGATGGCCTCGAAGGAAAACCCCATCACCGACGAGCGGGTGACGCTCGGACGAAAGCTCTTCGAGGATCCGCGCCTCTCGCGCTCGGGCGAGCTTTCGTGCGCCTCGTGCCATCCGCTCGGTTCCTACGGCATGGACGGGCTCTCCGTCGCGAAAGGGCACGCGGGCAAGCGCGGCACGCGGAACACGCCCACGGTATTCAACGCCGCGGGGCACGTGGGCCAGTTCTGGGATGGTCGCGCGCCGGATGTCATCGAGCAGGCCAAGGGGCCATTCTTGAATCCCTCGGAGATGGCCATGTCGAGCCCCGAAGCCGTCGTGGCCGCGATCGCCAGCGTACCCGCCTACCGCGCGGCCTTTGTGGAGGCTTTCCCGGACGACGGCGATCGCGCCCTCTCGTTCGACAACATCGCTCGCGCGATCGGCGCATTCGAGCGCACGCTCGTCACCCCGTCGCGCTGGGATCGTTTCGTGCTCGGTGATCCCACGGCGCTCTCCGCGGAGGAGAAGGCCGGTTTCTCCAAATTCGTCGAGATTGGCTGCGCCACGTGCCACAAGGGGACCTACGTCGGCGGCGAGCGTTACCGGGTGCTCGGGAGCATGGTCCCCTGGCCCAGAGCGGAGGATCCCGGGCGATTCGCGGTGACGGGCGTTCCGACGGATCGGCACGTCTTCAAGGTCGCCTCGTTGCGCAATATCGACCAGACGGCGCCGTATTTTCACGATGGAAGCGTCGCCCGGCTTCCCGATGCGGTTCGCGCGATGGCATTGCATCAGCTCGGGCTCGAGCTCGCGCCGGGGGACGTCGACATCCTCGTGGCGTGGCTCCGCTCGCTCACGGGCCCGATCCCGCCGGAGCTCGTCGGCGCGGCAGCGCGCCCGTTATAGGCACCAGACGAGAGTCGGAAGTCCAATGGGTATCATGCGGAACAACCTGGTGACCAAGCTCTCCGTCGTGCTCCTCGGCACGGTGGCGCTCGGATTCGCGATCTTCACCTTCGTCAATACACGGCGGCAGGTGGAGATCATGCGCCGGACACACGAGCGTATGGCCGCCGCGCTCGCGCGAAGCATCTCGGCAGGCCTGCGAAATGCCATGCTCTCCGGCAGCGCGATGACCGTCGAGGAGCTCCTGCGCGACGCGCAGACCCGCGTCCCCGACGCCGAGATTCACGTCTATGCCGCGAGCGGCGCGCGCGTATTCGAACCACGCGAGCCGCCTCTGCCCGGCGCACAGATCGAAGGTTTCGTGCGCGACGCGCTCACCGCCTCCGCGCCGCGCGTGCTCCCCGACGGGACGGGCGTCTCCCCGCTCGTCAATGCCGAACGTTGTCGCACGTGCCACGACGAGGGAACCTTACGCGGCGTCCTCGCGCTCGGCACCGCGGACGCACGAGTATCCGTGACGAACGCGGACGAAGGGGGGCGCGTCGTCGCCGACGTGGTCCGCGTGGCATTCACGCAACTCATGAGCGCGGGGCACGAAAAAGGGGTCGACGCGCTCTTCGAGGAGATCGGGCGGTCCACGCCCGGCGTGCGAGCGATCAGCGTCCTCGGCGTCTCGGGGACGGTCTCCTTCGGCGATCCCTCGCTCGCGCCCATCACGCAACACAAACGCGCCCTCACCGAGAAGCGGCCCGTCGTCGAGCGGGACGGCGCCTCCACGCGCTGGGTCCTGCCGCTCGAGAATGGGCCGCGGTGCCAGAATTGCCATGCCCCCTTGCCCGACATGCGCGGCACGCTCGTCGTGGCGCTCGACGCCCCGCCCACCCGCGAGACGTTGCTCTCCGCGACCGAGGTATCGCTCGATCACGTGATGCTCTCGGGGCTCGGCCGGCTCGTGGCGAGTTTCCTCGACGAGGCGGCGACCACGGACGGCGTGGGGGCGCTCTCGCTCTACGATTCCACGGGCCGCGTCTATCACACGACGCGCGGGCCCGCGGGGCATGCGCCTCCCCTCGTGGAACGTGCGCTCTCGACGCGCGCGCCTTTGCTCGGCAACCTCCCGGACCCGGCGCGGCCGCGTTTGTCCTACGTGGAGCCGCTCGAAAACGATCTCGCGTGCCAGCGGTGCCACGGCGCGGGCAAACCATTACGCGGTGCGATCGAGGTGACGCTCGACACGACACGCGAGCGCCAAGAGCAGCAGGCTCTTTACGTGCGTGGCGCGGCGGGCGCGGGTGGGACGATCCTCGTCGTTCTCCTCGCGCTTTACCTCGGATTGCGCCGGACGGTCCTCACGCCCGTGCTGGAGATCGGCGCGGTGGCGGATCGGGTCAGTGAGGGAAACCTCGACAGCATGGCGCCCGTGCGATCCACGGACGAGATTGGCCGGCTCGCGGTGCGGATCAACAGCATGATCGACGGGCTACGCAAGAAGCTCGAGCTCGGCAAGTTCGTCTCGCGCGAGACGGTCATGCGCGTGGACTCCATGCACGGCGAGGTGATCCGTGGGGGCGCGCGGCAACGAATCACCGTGCTTTTCTCCGACATCCGCGGCTTCACGGCGTTCTCCGAGCGACACGAGCCAGAGGAGGTGGTGGAGATGCTCAACCATTACCTGACCGCGCAGGCCGAGGTGGTGGCGCGTCACGGCGGCGATATCGACAAGTACGTCGGCGACGAGCTGATGGCGCGTTTCTCCGGGCCCGACATGGAGGCCCGGGCGATCCGGTGCGGGGTGGAGATGGTGGAGGCGGTGCGGGACCTCGCGGGGGCGAACGGCAAGAAGGCTTTTGCGCTCGCGATTGGCGTCGGCATCAATGCGGGGGAGGTCGTGATCGGGGCCATGGGGTCCGCGGATCGTATGGACTTCACGGTGATCGGCGATGCCGTCAACGTGGCCGCGCGCCTATGCTCAGCCGCGCAGCCGGGGCAGGTGCTGGTCTCGGTCGAGACGGCGCGGATCGTGGAGACGGTCTCCGGAATCGAGCTCGGCCCCCTCGCGCCGCTCTCGCTCAAGGGCAAACGTGAGCCCTTGCCGGTGGTCAGCGCGCGCCGCGAGAGCGAGGAAACATGATTGAAGAATTTTTGCTCGCGCTCGACGAGGCGGGCGTGTTTCCGTGGCCGCCTCGATGACGGAGACCTGCACGCGGCACGATGCCTCACCCGCATCGAAATACGACAACTTTTCCGACGGATGGCACTACCATGGACGGCGGAGGAAGACTCATGCCCGTTCGACAATGGACCATCCAGCCGCGCCTTTCCCTCGTCTCGCTCGCCCTCGTGGCAGCACTCACCTCCGCCTGCTCCGGCGGCGACTCCGGAGCCGGGGGAAGCGGCGGCACCGGCGGCTCGGGCGGCGCCAGCGGAAGCGGCGGAAGCGGAGGCACCGGCGGCTCGGGCGGCGCCGGCGGAAGCGGCGGAAGCGGCGGCACCGGCGGTATGGTCGACCCGGGACCGATGGTCGATAGGTCGGACCCGAAGGTGTACGAGGCCAAATTCACCGCGGCCGACGCCGATCCGGCCGCGAAAGAGGTGCTCGCCACGCAGCTCGGGTATCTCGATACGACCGTCGCTCCGCGCGGCATTCTCGTGGTGTACCTGCACGGCGCAGGCACGCCCTCGACGTGTGGCTCCACCGAGCACGGCAAGATGCTCGGCAAGCTCGGCTTTCACGTGATGAGCCCCTGTTACATGAGCGGTTATGGCGTGGGGAACTGCGGCGACGATATCGAGGGGTGCCGGCTCGAAGCCTTCGACGC
>JANMGF010001254.1:0-4363 GCA_031374535.1 Polyangium sp. (in: bacteria) | reverse complement strand
CCTCTCGAGGCAACACCACGGAGTACCGCGCCGACACCTCCCAGCGCGCCGCTCGTCCGTCCCGCGGGCCCACGCGGCGCACGTGGTAATGCATCGGGCCGAAAAAAAAGCGGTAGTGCGGCATCGACCCGCGGATCGTACGTTCCCCCTCCGCCACATCCCCGAAAAAGACCTCCCGGGGCGAAGGCGCGCAGGTATACGCGTCCTCCGCGAGGGTCGTCGCGAGAACGTCACGGAACGTCCCGCGCGCCTCGGCCGAGAGCCCCGGCGTCATCGACTCGAGCTCGGCCGCGACGTCCTCGGCCGGCAGGAAACGCGCGTCGAACCGGGACGCCACGCACCCGGTCGGCGCGATCAGGGCCGCGCTCACGAAGACCCCCCGAAGGGCAGGATTCGGCCCTCGGCTCGCGGCTCTTTTCCTTGCACGGGCTCGTCGCATCGGGCTACCACCATGGACTTCCTGGGCGATGCTCGGCAATCCGAAACCGGACCCGGGGCTCGCACGTACAGGAGACGCCCCGGGCCGTCCCGGGGGAGACGAACTTGGCGGGGGGGAGGCTTCTCACGAAGCGCGGGGCCAGCGCGGACTCCCTCGGTGCGGCTTGGATCACACCTCGGAACGGAGATTGAAGACCATGGCGAATCAAATGAACAAGATGATGACGACGCTCGCGGTGGGCGGCATGATCGCGGGCCTCGCGGCCTGTGGCGGCAGCCCGGCGCAGCCCGAGACCGGGGCGGGCCCCGCGGCCGGCACCGAGGCGCACTCCTGCAAGGGTGACGCCAAGGGCGGCGAGGCGAGCTGCTCGGCCAACGGGAAATGCGGCGGGCACAAGGAAGCCGCTCCGGCCGACGGCGCCGCCGCAGCCCCCGCCCCCGCCGACGCCCCCAAGTGAGCTGACGCGTCGAGCGGCCTCGGCTGCTCGAACCCCCGAAGGGCCGCCGCTGCACGTGAGGTGACGCGCGCGGCCCTTCGTTTCATCTTGCCGGAGATGTCCGCGATGCGCTCTCGCGACGGAAACCGCCTCGGCCTGCCCGACCTCGGGATCGGCGTGGGCTTGCGCCTGCAACACCACCAGGAAATCTTCGAGACGCGCCCGAAGGTCGACTGGTTCGAGATCATCAGCGAGAACTTCCTCGTGCCCGGGGGCGTGCCCCTCGCGAACCTCGACCGCGCCCTCGCGTCCTATCCGATCGTGCAGCACGGCGTCTCCCTCTCGATCGGCAGCACGGCGCCGCTCGATCGTACGTACCTGAAAGACCTCCGCGCTCTGCTCCGCCGGACCCGCTCGCCCTGGGTGAGTGATCACCTCTGCTGGAGCGGCACCGCCGCCGTGAACACGCACGATCTCCTGCCGCTGCCCTACACCGACGAGGCCATCCGCCACGTGGCGGACCGCGCGCGGATCGTGCAAGACGCGCTCGAGGTGCCGCTCGTGCTGGAGAACGTGTCGAGCTACCTGACGTACACACAGAGCACGATGACGGAGTGGGACTTCCTCACGGCCGTCGTCGAAGAGGCGGACTGCGGCCTCCTGCTCGACGTCAACAACATCTACGTCTCCTCGCAGAACCACGGCTTCGATCCGCGCGCGTACGTCGACGCCGTCCCGCACCATCGCGTCGTGCAGATCCACCTCGCCGGCCACACGGACTTCGGCGCCTACCTCCTCGACACGCACTCGGGGCCCGTGATCGATCCGGTCTGGGACCTCTACCGCCGCGCGATCGGCCACGTGGGGCGCGTCTCGACGCTCATCGAGTGGGACGAGGACATCCCCCCGCTCGCGACGTTGCTCGCCGAGGCCGAAAAAGCGCGCGTGGTCCGCGAGGAGGCTTTGAGGGCTCATGCGATCTGATCTCGCCGCCGTGCAAGCGTTCCTCGCGAGCGTGATCCCCGGACGCACGCCGATCCCCGAGGATCCGGCCCTCGTCGAGGTCGCCGTCGCGATGATCACGGGCAATACGCGCCTCACGCCGGCCGCGCAGGTCGACATCTACCGCCGGCAGTTCTGGGGCCGGCACCGCGACGTCATGGTCGCCGATCTGCCCTGCTTCACGCGTGTCCTCGGCGACGGGGCGGACGCCTTTTTCCGCGCGTACCTCGACGCCCATCCGCCCACGCACATCTCGTTTCGCCGGCTGCTCGATCACGTCCCGCGTTTCGCCGAGACCTTCGCGGGCTTCGACACCGAGGCGCGACGCACGCTCGCCGTGGACATGGCGCGCTACGAGATCGCGCTCCTCGACGTGCGAACCGCGGCCGACGCGCCGCCCCTCGATCCACACAAACTCGCCTCTCTACCCGAGGACGCTTGGGAGCGGGCGCGGATCGTGTTTCATCCGGCGCTCGTGCGGCTCGCGTTTTCCTACCCCGTCCATCGCCTCCGCAAGGCGTGGCTCACGGACGAGGACATGCGGGTCCCGGACGCGCCCTCCCCCGTGTTTCTGACGCTGTACCGCACGCGGGAGCTCGTCACGCACTTCGAGGAGCTCGAGCCCGAGGCGTTTGCGCTGCTCACGCTCCTCGCCGAGGGTGAACCACTCGTCCCCGCGCTGGGCCAGGTGGCCGAGCCCTTGCCCGAGGAGCGGCAGGCGCATGTCGCGTCGAGCGTCGGGCGCTGGTTTCAGCAGTGGACGGCCTGGGGGATCGTCGTCGACGTCGACCTGCCCGCTTTTTCGTAGTTGCGCCGAGGCCCGACCTTCGGACACCGTACGGCGCTGGGGGACTTCATGAGCTCACGCACGCCCGTTCTCGTCCGCTTCATGCTCGCGCTCGCCGCGCCCTTCACGCTCGCAGCGTTGCTCCTCCCGGCGTGCGTCGACAACCTCGAAGACGGCCGCTTCCCCATCTGCAAGACGAACGAGGACTGCTCTGCGCGTGACGGCGGCGCCGAGACCGGCATCTGCTGGAACCTCCGTTGCGTCGCGTGTCGGTACGACACCGACTGCGCCGCGGGCGCGTACTGCGGCTCGGACAACAGCTGCAAATCCCTCGTTTCCAAGGCCGCGGAGGAGAAGGATCCGACGGACTGGGATCCCAAGACCATCGACGAGTGCCTCCAGAAGTGTGAGGACAAAGAGTGCATCGACACCTGCGGCGCGCGTTTCCCCGACACGAAGAAGCGGCGGAGCCGGTGACGTTCGTCGAGACGCTCAAGGCCCTCAT
This sequence comes from Polyangium sp. (in: bacteria), assembly GCA_031374535.1. Lineage (GTDB taxonomy): Bacteria > Myxococcota_A > Polyangia > Polyangiales > Polyangiaceae > Polyangium. The sequence goes on along the minus strand of JANMGF010001254.1, from coordinate 1,194 downwards.
CGATACCGCGCGCATCAGCGTGCCCACGGTGATCGACGCCGCGCTCGGTCAGCTCGACGCGCAGGCGAGTGACGCGCGGCTCGCGTGGTGGTCGAACAAGCTCTTCACCGACGCGGAAGCGCGCCTCGTGGTACGCGGCCGCGAGCACCTCGGCGACGGTCGCGAGACGTTTCTCCTGATGTCGAACCACCAGAGCCTCTACGACATCCCAGCGATCTACCGCGCGATCCCGGACCGGCGGCTGCGGATGGTGGCGAAGGCGGAGCTCTTCGAGGTGCCGGTCTGGGGGCACGCCATGAAGGCCGCGGGGTTCGTCCGGGTGAACCGCGGGGATCGGACGCAGGCGGTGGAGAGCTTGCGCGCGTCGACCCACATCCTCGAGGAGGGATCCCTCCTGTGGATCGCGCCCGCGGGGACACGCAGCGCGACGGGGGTCGTGGGGCCTTTCAAGAGCGGCGGGTTTCACATGGCGCTCGAGACGGGCCACCGCATCTTGCCGATCGCGATCGACGGCACGCGGGACGTGCTCCCGGCGCGGGGGACGATCGTCCGCAAGGGCAAACGGGTGGTGGTGACGATCCTGCCGCCGATCGATCCGAAGGTGTACGGCAAGGGGCGGCGCAAGGAGCTCATGGCCGCGGTGCACGAGGCGATCGTCGAGGCGATGGGGCGCTAGGGCGACGTTCGGGTCTGCGCGGTCCTCTGCGGGCTCGCCTGCGCGGACGTGGGGCCGGCGGGACGGAGGCGCCACGGGTTCACGGCGTGACGACCCGAGCCCTTGGGCAGGGCCTCGCCGGGCGAGGGCTTGGCGGCGCGTTGCTCGAGCAGCCAGCGCCAAAAGGCTTCGGCCCATGCGGCGCCGCCGGCGGCGTCAGGGTGGATGGCGTCTGGCTGGCGCGAGATCGATCCGGCGATCGCGTCGGAGTCGAAGAGGCGGCAGGGCGACGCGTGTTTGCGGAAGACCTCGATGATGCCGGTGTCCTTGCGCCAGAGCGGCGGCGTCACCCACACACACGGCCTGTCGGCCACAATCTTGACCAGCCGCTCGACCGCGTCGGCGCGTGCTTGGGGATCGGTCAGGGTGATCTCGTTGGCGCCGAGGTTGATGATGACGAGGTCGGGGTGGTAGTCGCCGACGAGCTTGGAGAGATCGAGGTGCCAGCTCGTGGTGTACGAAGCTTGCTTGGAGCGGAC
>JANMGF010000992.1:0-1781 GCA_031374535.1 Polyangium sp. (in: bacteria) | reverse complement strand
GCGGCGGCGAGGTCGTCGTGTCCGTGTGCAACGAGGGCCCGGGGATCCCGCCCGAGCTTCTGCCGCGGCTCTTTTCGAGGTTTCAGCGGGGGAGCGTTGGCGCGTCCCGCATCAAGGGCCTGGGGCTCGGCCTCTACATCTGCCGTGGCCTCGTCGAGGCGCATGGCGGTCGCATCACGGTCGAGAGCGAGCCCGGAGAGACGACGACGTTCTCGTTCACGCTGCCTAAAGGCGATTGATCACTGCGCGCGGAAGCCCTCGGCGGGGCGGAGGCGCGCGGCGTAGAGGCTCGGCACGATCGTGGCGACGAGGCAGATCACGATCGCGATGCAGCCCGTGATCACGAACTCGAGCGGCCGCACCTGCACGGGCAGCTGCGAGATGAAGTAGACCTTGGGATCGAGCGGGAAGCCGTAGACGAGCAGGCCCTTGCACACGGCGACGCCGAGCAGGAGGCCAAACGTCGTGCCGAGCAGCCCGATGAGCCCGCCCTGGTAGAGGAAGATGCGGAGGATCTCGCCGTCCGTCGCGCCCATCGCCTTGAGGACCGATATCTCCTTCGTCTTGTCGAGCACGACCATGATCAGCGTCGCCACGACGGTGAACGCGGCGACGACGATGATCAGCGCGAGCACGCCGCTCATGAGGATCTGCTGGATGAGCAGGGCCGTGAACAGGCCGTGGTTCAACTCCTCCCAGTCCATCGTGTGGTAGAGGCCGCTCGCGAGCATCTGGCTTATCTGCTTGGCGATGCCCTTGGCCTCGTCGATGTCGTCGACCTTCATCTCCACGCCGGTGACGGTGTCGCCCTGGTCGTAGAAGGCCTGCGCCTCGTAGATGTCGGTGTAGACGAGCTTCGAGTCGTACTGGTCGAAGCCGGCCTCGAACATGGCGATGACGCGGAAACGTTTGGCCACGGGCGGCTTCAGCGAGCCACCCGAGTACGAGTACCCGATCGTCGGAGAGGTGACCGTCACGCAGTCGCCGAGGCCGAGCTTCAGGGTCTTGGAGAGCGAGACGCCGATGACGATGCCGGGCAACTTCGCGACCTGGGCGGGGTCCTCGCAGAGGTCGGGATCAATGTCCTTGGGGACGTCGTCGTCGTCGGGGAGCACGCTCACGTAGCCGCCGTCCGGCACCACCGATCCGACGTACCCCGCGTCGTCCGCGCCCGCGTCCGCGAGGCCCGCGTCGCCTTCCGCCGGCGTGTCGCCCGCGGGTTTGTCCTCGCCGGGTTTGTCCACGCCGAGCTTGCCGGCCTCGATCGCCAGGATCTCCTCGATGCCCCCGCCGCTCGGCTCGTCCTTCTCGGCCTCTTTCCCGGCAGCGGCCTTCACCTTCTCGTTCTCGCGCAGCTCCTCCTCGATCGCGCGGAGCAGGCCCTGGCTGCCTCCTGCGTCCGTACCCGCGTCTCCGTCGAGGGGCCGTTTGTCCGGCAGCACCGGCACGGGCGGCAGCGTGGGCCCCGAGGCGCGCCGCTCGGGCGGCTTCGAACCGGGCAGGCGCAGGCCCTCGAGCGAGCCCGACTTCACCTGCTTCGGCAGATCCAGGACGAACGGCGACTCCTTCGGCATGCCGACGCCGAGGCTCGTCGCCGGGTCGACGCCCTTCAAAAGCACGCCCGTGGCCGTCGCGTTGCCGTGGGTCAGCATCATCGGGTTGATGCTGAAGGGGGCCACGGCACGGACCCCGGGCACCTTCGCGACCTGCTCCATGATCGAGCGGTACTCGCGGAAGTCCGTGGAGTACTTCAGCACGAGCACGTGGGCGTTGACCCCGAG
>JANMGF010001224.1:0-8402 GCA_031374535.1 Polyangium sp. (in: bacteria) | reverse complement strand
CGGCGAGGCGAAGATGTCGGCGCGGGTCTCGCTTGGCGGCGGCAGCTCCACGTAGCCGCGGAACTGCGAGAGCATGTTGAAGCGCCGGGACATCCAGCCCGGGATCACGAGCGAGTACGTTCGGGCAAGCCTGCGCGGATCGTCGAGGGTGCGGAGCATTGCCTGGTAGGTGACCTCGCCGTAAGCGGCCTTGAACGCGGCAGCTTGCTCGGGGCGCGAGACCCAGTTCATGACGCCGGGACGATCGGCCTCGGGGTGGAACTGGACGGCCTCGATGCCCGCCGTGACGTCGAGCCCGAGGATCGCGCGGCCCTTCGACATGCCGTCGCGGCTCTCCCGCGCGAGGAGCGAGCCGCCGAGCGACTCGAGCAAGGGCTCGTCGAGATCCACCGCCTCCCAGCTCCGGTGCTCGAAGGCGAAGAGGCGGTCGCCGAAGGGACGAAGCAGCGGATGCGCCTGGCCCTCGGGGGTCGTGTAGATGGGCATCACGCCGAACTTGCGTTCGGTCCGGGGCACGACGGCCGCGATGCGGAAGTGCCGCACGACCATCTCGAACGAGTAACAGATCGCGAACAGCGCGCTCTGGCTCTCGCCGCCGCGGATGGCCGAGTCGGCGACGTTGTCGAGGAAGCCTCCGTAGTCTGTGACCCACGGCATGCCGTCGCCGTCGTAGGGCGATCCCGGGCCGCCGGACGAGATGTAGAGGTCGTAGTCGAGCGGGACGGGGTTGCCCGTGTCACGCGGCGAGACCTCGCCGAGCACGCACGCGAGGCTCGGGTTGTGGCGCTGGACGCGGTCGAAGAACGTCGAGACGATGCCACGCAGGCAACGCATCGCCTGGTTGACATGGCCGTTGTTCATGTCGACCAGGCAGATCCGCAAGGGCTGTAGACGCGGCTCGGTGCTCACGTGCACGGCCTTTCCTGGGACGGCGGCGTCAAACGGGGCTGGGCTACCGGGGCAGCGACTGCAACACGACTCATCGTTCGCGTGACCTCTGCAAACCCCCTGCGTAGAGGTTGTCGTAGCACGAAGCGGGAGGCCAGAAAAGAGAGCATTTCTGTCACTTTGTGTGCAGACGTCGCGCGACGTCCCTCACGACGGTGTCGTCGCTTTGTGCCGCAACCACCGCAGAGACGCGCATCCGGGACGGCTCGAAACGAGCAAGCGAGCGGAGCGCGGAGACACGGAGATCGGTGCTCGCGTTTTCCCGCGTCGCCAGGGTCTCCGCGAGGGTGATCGCGCGCGTGCGCTCGGCGCCCTGGGACGCGCGGACGTAGGCGCCGAGCGCGCGGGCACGCATGAGCTCGGAGGCGGTCTCGTCGATGACGAGGGCACGGAGAATGTTGGGCGCCGAAACACCGGCCAAACGGATCACGAGGGCCTCGTAGTCGCCTTTGCCGTGCCCGCACCACGTTGCGCCGAGGACACGCTCGAGGGACGTCGGCTTCACGGGGAGCGGCTTGTTCGGGCGGCGCGTGGCCACGATCGCGGAGGGCAGTTCGGGCGCGAGCGGCGCGGGCGGCGTGGAGACCTTCGCCCCGGAGGAAGGAGGCAACGAAGGCGCGGGTTCGCCGCCTTGCTCGAGGATGCCGCGGTAGAGGGCGCTGCCGTGGAGGACACGTTTTTGTGCCTCGGTGAGATCCAGCGCACCGTAGGCGATCGGGAACATCGTGTTCGTGATGTCCGGGCAGTTGTCGGGGTTCGACCCGATGACGGACGGGGCACACTCGTCGGTGTCGCTGAGCGGATCGGTCTCCTCGACGGAGAACTCGGTCGTGTGGAAGAGGCCCGCGAGATGACCGACCTCGTGCCGGAGCACGGAGGCGTCGTACTGCGGGTTGCCCGAGGGCATGTACGCGACGCCGCTCATGGTGGTGCCGTGAAGCGCAGGGCTGCCCGGGATGCCGCCCGCGATGCCGATCGCCTGGCCGAACTCGACGCCGAAGCTGCCGATGACGAAGAGGTTCAAGGCAGGCGCGTCGGCGACGCCGGCCGACGAAGCGAGGAGGTTTCGGTACTCGTCGAACGTGTCGATGGTGGTCGAGGCGGGGCCGCTGTCGAAGTAGCTCACCTTGCCGAGGCCGAGGCCCGCGTAGTCGACGAACATCTCGGAGAGGACCTGGTTCACGTAGTTCTGGCTGGCCGTGTCCGGCGCGAGGAAGACGTTCACGTCGACGACGCCGCCATGAAAAAGGCCGTCCTTCGTGCGGCGGATCCAGAGGTGGACACGCGCGTTCAGGATCGAACCGTCGTCGTCGCCGAGCGCGATGCGCCACGGGCCTTCTTGCATGGGCCACGCGTTGGCGGCGTCGGATTGTGGGCTCGCTCCGCCGACCCAGCCATAATTCGCGAACGCCAGGTTGTTCTTGCCCGGCAGCGCGTAGTTGAAGATCACCGGGTCGCCCGAGGGAGGCCGGAGCCGGGTGATGCCGACGACCTCGTTCACGTCCGGCGCGCCGACGGCCACCGTGAGGCCAATCGTGCGGTCGGGGACTTCGAAGGGTTGGAGCGAGTTCAGATCGAGGTCGCCGAGATCGATGTACGTGAGCGCCTGGAGGTCGCTCGGGCCCGCGCCCGTCCCCGCGCCCGCGCCGCCCTGGCCCGCGCCGCCCATGCTCGACGAGGTCCACGACTCGCCACCTTCGCCGCCGGTCCCCGGGGTCTCCGTGCGGGTCGACGGACCACACGCGGCCGACGCGAGGAGCACAAGCGCGCCGAGACCTAACGAGCCTCGAATCCCCGCGGACGAGGATCGATGCCATGCAGCGCGGAGGTCGGAAGCCAGGGGAAGAGGAAACACGTCCTCATTCTAGCCTGCGGCGGGTTGCGGTAGAAGCGGCGCGTGCAGAGCGTCGAGCAGGGGACGGCGGGCCAAGCGTCGAGCGGAGCAAGATCGGCGGCGCTGGTCACGGCGGGCATCGTGCTGTCGCGGCTCGTGGGCCTCGTGCGGCAGCGCGTCATGGCGCACTCCTTCGGCACGTCGGCCTGGGCGGACATAATCGCGGCGGCGTTTCGCGTCGGGAACATCACGCAGAACCTGATGGGGGAAGGGACGTTGTCGGCGACGTTCATCCCGCTGTACGCGCGGCTCCGCGGCGAAGGAAAAGGCGAGGAGGCGGCGCGTTTCGCGCGATCGGCGCTGGGGCTCTTGCTCGTCGTGGTGACGGTCGCGTCGGCGCTCGGTGTGCTCTTCGCGCCGTGGCTCTCGTGGCTCGTGGCCGCCGGGTTCGACGAGGAGAAGCTCGCGGGGACGGCCCTCCTCGTGCGGATCGTCTTTCCGATGACGGGGCTTCTCGTGCTCTCGGCGTGGGGGCTCGGTGTGCTGAACGCGCACCGCCGGTTCTTCTTGCCGTATGCGGCGCCGGTCGTGTGGAGCCTCGCGCAGATCGCGGCGCTCGTGATCGCGGGGACGTTGCTCGGGCAGCGGGGCGGGGCGCTCGCGACGGCGCTCGCGTGGGGCGCGTTCGCGGGGGCGTTCTTGCAGCTCGTGGTGCTCTTGCCGGCCGCGCGGAGGCTCCTCGGGGGCAGCATCGCGCCGCGCTTCGATGCGAAGGATCCACACGTGCGGGAGGCTGCGGCGCGGCTGCCCGGGGCGCTCGTGGGCCGGGGGATCATCCAGATCTCGGGCCTCGTCGACACGCTCCTCGTGAGTTTTCTGGGCACGGGCGCGAACGCGATCTTCGGCTACGCGCAGACGATCTACCTCTTGCCGATGAGCGTGCTCGGGACGGGCGAGGCGGCGGCGGCGCTGCCGGAGCTCTCCCGCGATACGGCCGAGGTGGACCCGGCCAAAAGAAACGCGGCCGTGCGCGCGCGGTTGGGAGCGTCGCTCGCGCGGATCGCCGTGCTGACGGTGCCAGCGACGCTCGCGTTCGCGCTCCTCGGGGGTGATCTCGTGGCGCTTTTGCTCCAGTCGGGGAGCTTCGATCGGCAAGCGACGGCGCGGGTCGAGCCGCTCCTTTCGGCGTACGGCTTCGCGTTGCTGGGGAACGCGGCGGGGCGGGTGCTGACGACGACGGCGTACGCGCTCGGGGACACGAAGACACCCGCGCGGTTCGCGGTGCTGCGGGTCTTCGTGAGCACGGCCCTCGCGCTCGTGCTCATGCGGCCGCTCGGCGTGCTCGGGGTGGTGCTCGGCGCGGTGATCGCAGGCTGGGTGGAGACGTGCGCGATGGGGTTCCGGCTGTCCCGGGCGATCGGCGGTCTCGGGCTCGAAGCGGTGCGCGCAGGGCGGATCGCCGCGCTGGGTGGGCTGTCGGTGGGCGCGGGTGTCCTCGTCCGCGCGGTTCTGCCCGCGACGCTCCGAGGGACGACGATCGGCGCGATGCTGACGCTCGGGACGTTTGGCGTGGCGTTCGTCGTGTGTTGCCCGGTGCTCGGGCTCTTCGATGTGCGTTCCTTGCTGCGGCGAGCTCGACGCTGAAGCCTTTCGTCGAGCCTCGAAAGGGGCGTGGCGCGAAGCCTTCGGGCGATGCAAGAACGGAAGGTGACGCCGCCCAAAGCCCTGCCTCCCGCGCTCTTGCACCCCTACCGCGTCGCCTTTTACGTCTTCCTCGCGGCGCGCCGCACCCTCGCGGAGCTGTCGCCGGGGCGAAGTTGGCGGACGTGGATCACGCCCGAGATCCTGCTCGGCGGGTTCCTCGTTCCAAGCGACATCGCCGAGCTCGATCGGCTCGGGGTACGCGCGGTCGTCAACGCGACGAGCGAGCTCGTGGAGCCGGTCGGCACGATGCGCGCCGCGGGCATGGAGTACCTGCAGATCCCCTGCTGGGACATGAACGCGCCCAGCCACGAGGACGCGGATCGCGCGCTCGCCTTCCTCGCGACGCGGATCGGCGCGGGGCAGCGGGTGTACGTGCATTGCGCGAGCGGCGTGGGCCGGAGCGTCGCGCTCGTCGCGTGTTACCTCGCGCTCCATCGGGGCATGAGCGTCGACGAGGCGATCGCCTGGATCGGCGCGCGGCGGCGCGTCTCCTTGCGCGAAGGGCAACGGCAGTTCGTGGAGAGGTACGTGGCGACGCGCAAGGGCCGGGGCGAGACGCGCGCCGGGTGAGCGCGGAGAACACGAAGACCCGGGGAACACGTAGATCACGAACGCGTAGAGCCCGAAGCAGCGCGCTGGCATGACCTTTTCAACGCGGGTCCCCGGGTGGCGCGAGCGCCCCCCGATCGGAGACCCCCATGAGTACGATCGCGCACGCTGGCCGCGGGGAAGTGCACACGCTGCTCATCGTGCTGCCGCTCGTCTTGTTTGCGATCTCTCTGGCCTTCGACGTCGTCTCGATGCTCTCGGGCGCGCACGTCTGGGGCGTCGCGGCCGGCGTGAACCTCGGCGGGGGGCTCGCGAGCGCGGGGCTCTCGGCGGCGGTCTTCGTGCGGCGGCATAAGGCCTACCGGCCCGGGTCGCGTGCATGGGAAAAGAGCTGGCTCTTTCTCTGGCTCTCCGCCTGCGCTCTGCTCCCCTTCGGCGTGAGCCTCGTCCTGCGCGCCGGGCAAGGCGGGGGGCCGACGCCGCCCGCGAGCGTGGCGCTGTCCATCGTGGCGCTCGGCGCGGCCACCCTCGCAGGTTGGTTCGGCGACGACGCAGCGCGCGAAAGGGCCTGATTCCAACCGCGTCCACGCGAGACTTGGCCCTCCGCGGCGACTTTTGGCATGCGTCGCGTCGATGCAAGACGATCGCCGTGGCTCGATCCGGTCCTCACGCCTCGGGCTCTCCCTCCTCGCCGCGCTCGCGCTCGCGCCCCTCGGCTGCAAGGGTGGCGGCGCCCCCGCGCTCGCAAAGGGTGAGCCCACGGAAGAGCCCCCGCCCGACGTGCCGTCACCGCCCGCGGATGGACCAAAGCTGCTCGTCTTGCAGAGCGGCACCGTGGTCTACGACCGCCCTTCGCCGAAGGGCCGTCCCCTCGGCGAGCTACGCGCCGGCGCGACCGTAGCGCGCTCACCGGAGCCTTACACGCGAAGGGAATGCCCAGGCGGCTGGTACGTCGTCCGCCCCCGCGGCTTCGTGTGCGCGGGCGAGGCCGCGACGACGGATCTTTCTCTCGCGGCCGCCCTGCCGCCGGGCCCGGACCTCTCCCACCCCCTGCCCTATCGTTACGGCCGCGCGCGGACCGAAGGCGTGCCGCTCTACACGCGCCTGCCGATGCCCGCGGAGCAAGGCTCGGAGGAGCCCGACCTGAAGCGGTACCTCTCGCGCCGCGGCGCCCTCGACGGTGAGGCGCTCGGCCCGGCCGCGAACGACGTGCCCCTCGATGCGCGTGGCGTGCCGACGGGCCCCCCGGTGCTCCTTCCAGGTGTCGACGGCGCTGACGCGGCCGGCAAACGCACGGTCGGCGCGTTTTTCTCGTTCCCGGCCGACGCGGTGGCGCCCCTCGCCCCGCTCGCGCCCCGCGTGGCGGACCTCCGCGGTGGTGTCCTGCGCAAGGGAAGCGGCGTGGCGCTGGCGGGGTCGTTCCTTGCGAACCTCGGCGGCGAGAGCCGTCGCTTCGCGGTGACGCCGTCCGGGCACGTGGTGCCGATCGACAGGCTCCGGCCGGCGCTCGGGACGACGTGGCACGGGCTCGACGTGGAGAAGGTCGGGCTGCCGGTGGCCTTCGTGCACAAGGCCGGCGTGAGCGCGTGGAACCTGCGCCGCGGGGAGGCCGAGGCGATGGAGGACGAGGAGCTCGAGCGACGCACGGCCGTGCCGCTCAGCGGAAAGTTCCGGACGGTGAAGGGCGTGCGCTTCGAGCAGTCCCGCGAGGGCTACTGGCTCCGGGCGCAGGATCTCGTGGTGATCGTGCGGCGAACGAAGTTTCCGGATTTCGCGAAGGGCGATGAGAAGTGGCTGGACGTGAGCCTGGCCAACCAGACGCTCACCGCCTACGAGGGGCAGAAGCCGGTCTACGCGACGTTGATCTCGTCGGGACGCGATGTGCTGAAGGACGCGGCCGAGAGCGCGTCGACGGCACGCGGGACGTTCCGCGTTCGCAAAAAACGCGTGACGACGTCGATGGACACCCGCGAGGTGCACGGCGACTTCGACGTCGCAGACGCGCCGTGGGTGATGGAGTTCGAGCCGGGCTACGCGCTCGCGGGCACGTACTGGGGCGACGGGCTGGGGGAGGCGCAGACTTTCCATGCTGTCGCGCTCTCACCCGTCGACGCGCGGAGGCTCTTTCAGTGGACCGCGCCGGAGCTGCCCGAGGGCTGGCACGGCGTCACCGACGCGATGGGCGAAGGCACGAGGGTCGTCGTGCGGCCGTGAAGCGGAAACTGTAGCGCGCCGTGACAGGCCACCAAGCAAGCTGTGCGTTCCCTGCTCGCACACGCACCACGAGGATCGCGATTGCCCCCGGCCGTGACACCCCGGAGCGCCTGGACGACGCGTCCTTCGGCACCCCGCGTGGCCTTGAGGCGCTCCCGACGAAGCCACCCGAGAGGCCCGTTTCTCCACGACACGCAGGGAGAAACGCGCGTTCTCGAGCGACAAGGCGCCCGCGATTCACGGCGAAGAACCCGCGACAGACAGCGGTTTGATCGCTCGGCACGAGTGTTGCCGAGGGACCAGGCACGTCACCGCGCTCTTCGCTCGCAAGAGAGCGACGGCGGAGAGAACGCGTGGTCCGACGATCGGATCGCGCTCATCCCGCGGTGGCAAAGGGACGAACCATGGCTTCCAAGACGACGACGACGACGCGCGCGAAGAGCGCAAGCAAGCGCTCTGCACCCTCGACGCGCGGCAAAACTTCCGCAGCGGCGAAGGGCGCGACGAAGCGGGCGACGAAGAGCGCGGCCAAGCGCGCCACGACGCCCAAAGCGGGGGAAGCGTCGGCTCGCAAGGCGACGCGCAAGGCCGCCCCGAAGCAAACCACCGCGAAGAAGACGACGCGCGCCGCAGCCGGACAGCGTGCGACGGCGTCCAAGGCAGCCCCCGCACGGGCGCCCCGCAAGAGTGCCGCGGCCCCGCGCAAGGCGGCGAGCACTCGCACCCGCGCGAGCACCACCCGAGCGGCGGGCACTCGCACGGGCGCGAGCCAGGCTCGCCGCGCGGGAGCGATCCCCGCGCCGTCGAGCGATTGAGACTGGTGCCGAAGGAGGGAGTCGAACCCCCGACCCGGCGCGTATGAAACGCCTGCTCTAGCCGGCTGAGCTACTTCGGCGGAAGCGGCGCGCACTATGTCGAGCCGTGACGGACCTGTCAAGCAGGCAAACCGTCGCAGGGGGCTTTCTCGCGAAGGGCGTGGGCAAACCCACGGATGCCCGCGCGTCAGGGGCGTTCCGGGTCCGCGGGACGCACGGCGGGGTTCTTCGCGACGAACGGCATCGACCAGGAGAACGTCGCTCCGAGCTCGCGCGGCAATGGATCGAAAGGCGCGCCGCGCAGGACCGCCTGCCGGCAGTTCTCATCGAACTCCGGG
>JANMGF010001214.1:0-12869 GCA_031374535.1 Polyangium sp. (in: bacteria) | reverse complement strand
CTGCGCGCGCGGACGACGACGTGGGGATCAGCGGAATTCGATGGAGTTTCGACGGTGCGTTGCCCTGAGGACACAGCGGGAGCCTACCGCGGCCGGGGGCATGTACGCTTGCCCCATTTCGTGCGACCTTTCGAGGCGTCGTGATTGCCACACCCCCCTCGTCCGTCCGTCCCACGATCGTGCTCGCCGTGAGCGGAAGCATCGCCGCGTACAAGGCCGTGGAGGTCGCGCGGCTGTTGAAGAAAGCGGGTGCGCGGGTGATCCCGCTGATGACCCGGGCGGCGCGCGAGTTCGTTGGTGCTCAAACGCTCTCCGGCATCACGGGCGAGTCGGTGCACGAGGAGATGTTCGATCCGGGGTATCCCGGGGAAAAACACGTGGATCTCGCGCGCACGGCGGACCTCGTGCTCATCGTGCCGGCGACGGCGGATCTCTTGGCGCGGCTCGCCGGAGGTCGCGCGGATGATCTCCTGACGGCGCTCGTGCTTTGCGCGCGAGGGCCCGTGCTCGCGGCGCCCGCGATGCATCCGCGCATGTGGGCGCACCCGGCGACGGCGCGGAACGTGGCGATGCTCGCGGCAGACGGGCGGGTGACGCTGATCGGGCCGGTGGACGGAGAGGTCGCGTCGGGCGAACGAGGGATCGGGCGCATGGCGGATCCCGAGGAGATCGTGCACGCGGCGCTCGGCGTGGTGGGGCCGCGGGATCTCGGGGGGATCCGGGTCGTGGTGACGGCGGGGCCGACGGTGGAAGACCTCGATCCGGTGCGGTTTCTGGGGAACCGTTCGACGGGGAAGATGGGGTTTGCGATCGCGGAGCGGGCAGCGTCGCGGGGCGCGGAGGTGACGCTCGTTTCGGGGCCGGTCTCGCTGGCGACGCCGAGAGGCGTGCGTCGGGTGGACGTGCGGAGCGCGCTCGAAATGAAGGCGGCGATGGGGGAGGCGCTCGGCGCAGCGCTCGAGCGAGCGGACGCGCTCGTCATGACGGCCGCGGTGGCCGATTACCGGCCCGCGGAGGCGAGCGAGACGAAACGAAAGCGGTCGGCTGAGCCGTTGGAGATCAAACTGATCCCGAACCCGGATCTGCTCGCCGAGGTGGGCGCGGCGCGCGCGGGCGCTCGGCCGGTGCTCGTGGGGTTTGCCGTGGAGACCGCGGATGACGCGGGGATCGTGGCGTACGCGCGCGGCAAACTCCACGCGAAGCGGGTGGACATGGTGGTGGCGAACCACGCGAAGGACTCGTTTGGCCGCGAGGACAACCGGGCGACGATCGTGACCGCGGGCGGCTCGGAGGCGCTCGGGATCTTGCCGAAACGCGCGCTCGCCGATCGGATCCTGGATCGCGTCGCGGAGAGATGCCGGTGAACGAGGCCGAAGACGCAGAGGCTCCGGTGAACGAGGGCGACGAGGACGATACGGGCGAGGGCCTCGCCCCGGAACCCGTTTCAAAACGGGAAGCCCTCCTCACCGCGGGTGGCGTGACCCTGGCGAGCGCTCTTGCCGTGGGTTTCGCGTTCTCGGACGAACATGCGGGGACGCCGTGGATGCTCGGCTCCCTCGTGCTCGTGTATGGCGTGCTCGCGGCGTTCACGGTGTGGCGCCTGCGGGAACGAGGAGAGCTCGACGATCAGCTGCGGCCCCGAGGCGGCGATCTGAGCGTGGGCGCGCTCGTGGCGGCGGTGCTTTATGGCGTGGCCACGGGCGTCCATCTGCTCGTGACGTCCCCGCCTTCGCCGCGGGCCGCGTGGATCATGCACGTGTATGCGACGCTGGGGGATCCGGCGGCGGAGGGGCGTCATCTCCTCGGCGGCGTCGTTTTCGTGGTGGCGGCCCTGGAAGAACTGGTTTGGCGGGGCCTCGTCCAGCGTGTCTTGCACGAGCCGCTCGGATGGCTCCGCGCGTGGCTCCTGCAGGCGGCCCTGTTTGGCGTGGCGCACCTGCCGACCGTGATCCTGCTCGGCGACGCGGGCGTGGGCCCCAATCCGCTGCTCGTCGCGGCAGGGGTCGCTTATTCGCTCGTCTGGGGCCGGCTCGCGATGCGCCTCGACCGCTTGCCGCCGGCGATGTTCGCCCACGCGCTCTTCACGTGGGGCGTGTTCGAGTTTCCGATCTGGAGCCCCTGATCCTCGAAAAAAAAGGCGCCCGCGGTCTTTCGCGAGCGCCCTCGTCGAGAGCGGTTCGGCCCCTCGAATCGAATCAGCCGTTCTTGCGATTGCGACGGCGCGCAGCCGAGATGCCCATCGCGGCGATCCCGAGCGCGATGCCCGTCACCGCGAACGGCGACTCCGCTTGTCCCGGCGATGCCGAGCAGCCAATGCCGCCGATGCCGGCGCTGCCCGTTCCGTCGCAGCCCGAGAGATCACACGTCACCTCGCCCTGCGCCGAGGCGTCGACCTGGAGCCCCTGCGCGACGAGCGCGCTGACGCACGCCTTGACGCTCGTGGCATTCACGTACTGATAACGGCCGTCGCCGTCCTTGCACATGAGCGCGCCCTCGGGCGTGTCGCACGCCGCCTTGCAGCTGCCCTCGAGCTTTGCATAACACGAGATATCGCAGGACATGTTCTCGTACGAAGTGCAAGAACCCGAGCAACACGTCAGGCAATGATCTTCACAGCCGCTCGGCATCACGGCGCAGGCGTCGCGGCAGTACCCCGTGCAGCTCGCCTTCGCGTCCGTGACGCAATCACGCTCGGGGTGTTCGGTGTTGCACCGGTCGATGAACGGCTGCTCGCACTCCGTGTGACAGCCGGCGATGCAATCGAGCGCCTGGGGATTACACTCCGCGAGGCAGGTATCACCGCAGGGATCGGTGCAGCCCGGGATCGGCTCGCCCATGCAGCCGCCCTTGCAGCCGGCCTGGAAGCTCAGCGACGAGCAATCGAGCGAGCACTCGGCCTTGACCCGGATCTTGCAGTCGAAGCCGTTCGTGTTGAAGTCGAAGGTGCCGCACTCGGGCGGGGTCGTGATCGCGAACGCCTGCGACGAGCCGAGGAGCATCGCGGGGAAAGCAAGAAATGAAAGAACGAGTTTGCCGAAGTTAGCCATGGAGTCTCCTTCCGACGAGGAAGCAGAATATCAGGGAACCGTCTGATCGAGTCCCCCGCATCACGCGAGGGGCACCGTAAGACGGCCCCTTCCCTGACTCGCTACCGACCCGCTCGGGTCCGAATCTTGCTCTTCACGCGAGAGACTTCACGCGAGACACGCGAGAGAAGAGAGATCAACCCGCGATGCGGGCGAGCTCTTCTTCGGAGATGTCGAAGTCCGCGTAGACGTTCTGCACGTCGTCGTGATCGTCGAGCGTGTCGAAGAGGTTCAAGCAGACCTCCGCGTCGCGCCCCTCGACCTGCTTCTTGTTCTTCGGCACGTACCCAGGGCCGCTCGACTTCACCGCGATCTTCGCGTCCTCGAGCGCCTTCACGACGGGGTCCGTGAGCTCGACGCTGCACGTCACCTGCCACTCCTCGCCCTGGTCGGTGTAGTCGTCCGCGCCCGCGCCCACGGCGATCTCCATGAGCTGGTCTTCGGTCGCCGCGTCTCGCGCGAGGGTGATGAGGCCCTTGCGCTCGAACGCCCACGAGGCCGAGCCCGACGAGCCCATGACGCCGTTGTTTTTCTCGAAGATCTTGCGGACCTCGGCGACGGTGCGGTTCTTGTTGTCCGTCATCACGTCGACGATGAAGAGCGTGCCGCCGGGGCCCGTGCCCTCGTAGACGATCTCCTCGTAGTTCACGCCCTCGAGCTCGCCCGTGCCGCGCTGGATCGCCCTCTTGATCGTGTCGGCGGGCATCGCCTGGCTACGCGCGTCGAGCGTCGCCTTGCGCAGACGCGGGTTGTTGTCGGGGTTGCCCCCGCCCATACGCGCGGCGACGGTGATCTCTTTGATCACCTTCGTGAAGATCTTGCCGCGCTTCGCGTCGAGCGCGCCCTTCTTCCGCTTGATCGTGGCCCATTTGGAGTGGCCGCTCATGCCTTCAGTGCTCCTGCGAAGTGTGCGCTCGCGGACTGCTGCGCCCGAAAGAGGGCGGAAGGTAGCGAGGTGGCACTCGGGAGGCAACCGGAGCGTGGGTCCTCCGGACGTTTTTCCCGCCCCGAGGCCGGCGACGCGGGGAGACCTCGCTTGCTTTCGGGGCCGCGTTGTCGCAGGTTTCGGCGCCACCGCGGCCGGTTTTCCACCCACCCGAGGTGGCCCGTCCGGCGGCCGAGACCCGAACCCGACCGAGAGATCCAGGCCATGCCCGTCATCGAAGAGAAACCCCAGGACGAGAACCTGTTTCGCATCCGCCACTCGCTCTCCCACGTCATGGCGCAGGCGGTCCAGACGCTCTACCCGGGGACGAAGCTCGGCTTCGGTCCGGCGATCGACGACGGTTTTTACTACGACTTCATCCTGCCGAAGACCGTGAGCGACGCGGAGCTGCCCGCCATCGAGGCGAAGATGCGCGAGATCATCGCGTCGGCAGAGGCCTTCTCGCGCGAGGACCTGACCGTCGACGCGGCGCTCGCCCGCATCGAGGGGCAGATGGGCGAGCCCTTCAAGGCCGAGTACGCGAAGGAGCTCGCGGGCAAGAAGGGCATGCGCGAGATCAGTTTCTACTCCAACGGTTCCTTCGTCGACATGTGCGAGGGGCCGCACGTGCAGAAGACGAGCGACATCCCGGCCGACGCCTTCAAGCTGCACTCGCTCGCGGGCGCGTACTGGCGCGGCGACGAAGCCAACGCGATGATGACGCGGATCTACGGCTACGCCTTCCACACGAAGGCCGAGCTCGACGCGTACGTCGCGGCCGTGGAGCAAGCCAAGCAGCGCGATCACCGCAAGCTCGGGGCGGAGCTCCGCATCTACGCGATCCGCGACGAGGTCGGCAAGGGCTTGCCGCTCTGGCTGCCGAACGGCGCGGCGATCCGGCACGAGCTCGAGAAGCTCGCGCACGAGATGGAGTTCCGCGCGGGCTACAAGAAGATCGCGACGCCGCACATCACGAAGCGGGGCCTCTACGAGACCTCGGGGCACATCCCGCTCTACGAGGACGGCATGTATCCGCCGATGGTCCTCGACGAGGAGGGCCGCGGCGCAGGCGGGCCCGAGGAGTCGTACTACCTCAAACCGATGAACTGCCCGCACCACCACATGGTGTTCGCGTCGGAGAAACACTCGTACCGCGATCTGCCGCTCCGCTACACCGAGTACGGATCGGTCTACCGCTTCGAGCGCGCGGGCGCGCTGCAGGGGCTCACGCGCGTGCGTGGCATGACGATGAACGACGCGCACATCTACGTGACGCCCGAGCAACTCAAGGAAGAGTTCCAGGCCGTCATGGAGCTGCACCGTCGGTACTACGCGTTGTTTGGACTGACGAACTACTTCATGCGCCTGTCGCTCTGGGACCCGGCGGATCCGAAGCGCGGGGCGAAGTACGTCGACGATCCGGAGAACTGGGCGATCTCCGAGAAGCTCGTGACCGAGGCGCTCGAGGAGATGGGCGCGAGTTACAAGCTCTCGCCCGGCGAGGCGGCGTTTTACGGGCCGAAGGTGGATTTTCAGTTCGTCACGGTGACGGGGCGCGAGTTCACGCTCTCCACGAACCAGCTCGATTTCGCGGTGCCGCCGCGCTTCGGGCTCTCGTACACGGACAAGGACGGCAAGGAGAAGGCGCCTTACTGCATCCATCGCGCGCCGATGGGCACGCACGAGCGCTTCATCGCGTTCCTCATCGAGCACTTCGGCGGCGCGTTCCCGACGTGGCTCGCGCCCGTGCAGGTCGTGGTGATCCCCGTGAGCGACAAGTTCCTCGCCTACGGCAAGAAGATCGAGGCGCTCTTGCGGGAGGAGCTCGTGCGCGTGGAGCTCGACACGAACTCGTCCACGATGGGCAAGAAGATCCAGGAGGGCGCGACGCGCAAGATCCCGATGTTGCTCGTCGTCGGCGGCAAGGAAGAGGCCGAGCAGACGGTGACCGTGCGCCGGTATGGCATCAAGGAGCAGAAGGCGATGCCGCTCGCCGGCTTCATGGAGATGCTCGCGCAGGAGATCAAGGAACGCCGGCACGTGAAGTCGTGGTAAATTCGGGGGGACCCGATGTTCCCCCCGGCGCGCCTCGTTTCATTCGTCCGGAAGGCGCCGTCGCTCGGGCTCGTGATGCTTGGACCCCTCGCGGGTTGTGTCCTCATCACGGACATCGACGAAAGCAAGATTCGTAAAAAGGAGGCGTCGTCCTCGTCGGCGTCGTCCGTTTCGTCCTCCGGAAGTGGCGCGGGCGGCGCGGGTGGACAAGGCGGCGAGGGCGGCGCCATCCCGTGTACGAGCGACGCGGATTGCGCCGGGCCGGTAGGCGCGTGCGGCGCGCCGCGTTGCTTCGAGGACGGGCGCTGCGGCTTCGATAACCAGCCAATCGGCGCGCCCTGCGAGGAGAACGCCGGGGCCGCGTGTGACGGCAAGGGGCATTGCGTCGAATGCACGGAGAGCTCGCACTGCGCGAGCGGAAAATGCGGGCCGGATCGAACGTGCATTCCGCCCACGTGTGGCGATTCGATCGAGAATGGCGACGAGACCGACGTCGATTGTGGTGGATCCTGCCCCGCCGATTGCGGGCCGGGCGCGGGCTGCGGGATCGATGTCGATTGCGTCGGTGGGCTTTGCGTGGAGGGCGCGTGCGCGGCGACGTGTATGGACGGCGCGCAGAACGGCGAGGAGACGAGCGTGGATTGCGGAGGGCCCGCGTGCCCTGTGTGCCCGCTCGGAGCCGCGTGTGAGACGGACGGAGATTGCGGCTCGGGGGTCTGCGCGGCCGGGGTCTGCACGGCGATCCCGACCTGCTCCGACGGCGCGAAAAACGGGGACGAGAGCGACGTGGACTGTGGAGGGCCAGCCTGCGCGAAGTGCGAGACGGGCGGCCTTTGCGGCGAGAGCGTCGATTGCGTGAGCGTATCCTGCGTGGAGGGCGCGTGCGCGGCGGCCACCTGCGAGGACGGCGTGAAGAATGGCGCCGAGGCCGGCGTCGATTGTGGAGCGAGCTGTCCCCTCGGCTGCGCGCCGGGAGAGCCTTGCGCCGACGCCAACGATTGCGCGAGCAAGACCTGCGAGGGCCCGCCGGGCGCCACCGTTTGCGGCACGCCCTCGTGTTTCGACGGCATGCACAACGGCGACGAGACGAGCTACGACTGCGGCGGATCGTGTGACGTGAAATGCCCGCCGCTTTACCCGTGTCTCGTCGACGCCGATTGCAAGGGCGGGCTCTGCGACCCGGTGAAGCTCACGTGTACGCCCACCTGCACCGATGGGTACCAGAACGGCGGCGAGACGGACCCGGATTGCGGAGGCCCCTGCGCCGCGAAATGCCCCGAGGGCGGGCATTGCTTGTCCTCTCTCGACTGCGTGACCGACCTTTCTTGCTTTCAGGGGCATTGCTTGCCATGAGGCGCCTCCGAGCCGGCACTTTCCTCGCCGCCCTCGTCGCCTTTTCCGGGGCGGAAGGGTCGGCGCGCGCGAACGGTCGATTCCCCTCGGCCGGGCACGTGGAGGTTGATCCGTCCGATCCGGCGCACGTGGTCTTGCGCGCGACGTACGGGCTCGTCGTGAGCCGGGACGGCGGCGAGCGGTGGGCGTGGGTCTGCGAGGAGGCCATGTCGTTCGCGGGGATCTGGGACCCGCCGATCGGGATCACCACGGGCGGCGCGTTGCTCGTGGGTTTGCCCGACGGGCTCTCGGTCTCGACCCCCGACGGTTGCTCGTTCTCGCGGGCAGGCACCCTCGAAGGGAAGCTCGTCGTCGACCTCGCGGTGGACAAGAAAAACCCGGGGCGCGCTGTCGTGCTCACGTCGTCACCTCTCGGCGGAGGCTTTGATACGCGGCTCTTTTTTACAGAGGACGGCGGTGCGTCGTTCGCCGATGTCGGGGCCGTTTTCCCGGACAACCTGCGGGGTTTGACGGTTGACCTCGCTCCCTCGGATCCGTCGATCGTCTACGTGAGTGGCGTGCTCTCGAGCGCGATGTCCATGGGTGTCGTGCTTCGCTCCACGAATGGAGGGAAAACCCACGTGATCTCGCCGATTCCCGGGAGCGACGAGACGCACGGGCCTTTCATCGGCGCGGTGGATCCGTCGGACGCGGGCAAACTCTACGTACGGCTCGAGGGCGCGCCGGGGCGGCTCTTGTATTCGGGAGACGGCGCCGATACGTGGGAGGACCTGTTCGTCGGGGAGGGTGCGCTGCTCGGATTCGCGCTCGCGCCGGACGGCAGCACGCTGGTCGTGGGGGGCGAAAAGGATGGGATATGGCGCGCGCCCACGGCGTCTTGGGCCTTCGAGCAAGTCTCGCGCCTGCACGCGCGTTGCCTGCGCTGGGCAGAGGCGGGGGTGTATGCGTGCACCGAGGAGGCCCTCGACGGATTTTCGGTGGGTTTGTCCGTGACCGGAGGCTCGACGTTCGGCGTGGCCTCGCGCCTCGCCGATCTGTGCGGCCCACCCACGTGCCCGGCGGGCAGCGAGACGCGTGTGCAATGCGAGCCGCGCTGGCCCATCCTGCGAACCACGCTCAATGCCGTTTCCTGCGACGGGGCCGGCGCGGGCGGCGGAGGCCCGGTGGATGGCGGCGTGCCCGAGGACGTCCCCGGGACCGAGCCGCCGGGCGATTGCGCTTGTGGCCTCGCCCCAAAAATCACGAGCGGAGGAGGGGGCGGCGCGGCCTTGCTCGTGACCCTCGCAGCTTTTGCCCGAGCGCGCCGCGCGCTCAGAGGAAAACAACCGTGAAGTGTCCCAAATGTAATTCGCCCATGGAAGTCGTGGCGTTCGAGGACATCGAGGTCGACCGCTGCACGGCGTGCAAGGGCCTCTGGTTCGACAGCCGCGAGAACGAGCGGCTCAAATCGAAGCGGGGCTCGGAGATCATCGATTCGGGCGATCCGAAGACCGGCAGGAAAAACAACACGATCCCGTACGTGCGTTGCCCGCGTGAAGGCACGCCGATGGTACGAATGGTCGACCCCGCGCAGCCACACCTCTGGTTCGAGACGTGCGCCACCTGCGGCGGCGCCTACTTCGACGCGGGCGAGTTCCGCGATTACAAGAACCTCACGTTGCTGGATTTCATCCGCGATCTCTTCGCGAAGCCTCGGGCCTGAATCGTCAAACCCTCAGGATGTCGCAAGCCTCGTCGGGAAAAACGCAGCCATAAGGCGGAGCAGGGCCCCAGTTGCCGCGGTTTCGGTTGCGCCAGTTGTTGATGTCGTCCGGAGGGGGCGGCGGGGGCGGCGGCCTTTTCGTGACGACCCGACCCGCGTCCGCGACGCCGGCATCGACGGGCGCTGCATCCACGCGCTGGGGCAATTCGGGCAAGGGAGGATCACGCGGAGGCGCTCCCACGAGGAACGGGCTCGGGGGCGGCGAGGCTTCGCGTGCTCGATCCACGGGCGGTGGCAAGGGCCGCGGGGGCTCGGGCGGGGCGACCGGCGCCGCGCTCGCCGTGGCATTCTCCACGGATTCAGGCTCGGCCGTGGTGGTCTCCTCGGTCTTGCAGGCCGCCCCCGCGAGGGTCATGGCAATGGCCGCGCCGAGGGCATAACGCTGGGCACGCGACATGTCGGGCGAGGCGGAGGGCACGGACGGTTTTCGCGCCGTGGGGGCGAGACCGAGGCCGCAGAAGGGACACGCGGGCTCAACCGCGAAGACGTGTCGCTTGCATGCCGAACAAAGGATCATCGTTTGCATGGCTCGCCTCGTGATCAGGTTTTCCGGGACCGATAAGCGTCGAGTTCGGCCTTCTTCCGCCTGCCGACCTGGTCGAGCTTGTCCTGCCAGACCTTCTTGTAAGGCCGGAGCGACTGCACGATCTCGCGGGCGATGACGAGGTTTCTGTACCATTTCGCGTCCGCGGGCACGATCGTCCACGGCGCGCGTTTCGTCGCCGTGCGCGAGATGGCGTCCTCGTAGGCTTCGGTGTATTCGCTCCACTTCTCGCGCTCCTGCCAGTCGCCCGGGCTGAGCTTCCACGCGGTGCGCGGGTCCTGCTCGCGCTCGACGAGGCGCTTTTTCTGCTCGTCCTTGCTGATGTGCAGGAAAAACTTCAGCACGATGGTGCCGTGCTCGCAGAGCAGCTCCTCGAAATCGCGAATATGGCCGAATCGCTCGCCCCAGAGCTCCCGGGGGGCGAGCTCGTGGACACGCACGACGAGCACGTCCTCGTAATGGGAGCGGTTGAAGATCGAGAGCTCGCCCTTGCGCGGCGTCTGGCGGTGGATGCGCCAGAGGAAATCGTGCTCGCGCTCCTCCTCGGTCGGCACGCCGAACGACGTGACGTGCACGCCGCGGGGATTCAGGAGGCCCACGACGTGTTTGATCGCGCCGTCCTTGCCCGCGGTGTCGCGCCCCTGCAGGACGACGAGCACCGAATGCGTCCGCGCGCCCCAGAGGAGATCCTGAAGACCGAATAGCTCCTCGCCGAGCGTCACGAGCTCCCGCGCCGCCTCCTCGCGCGCCACCCCGCCGGGAGGCGCCTCGCTGATCGCGCCGAGATTCACCTTCTCCCCGGTTTTGTCGAACGTGACGACACCCACGCGGCAGCTCCTTCCGATGTCCGATGGCGCGGGTCCCCGCGCCCGCCCTGGAACCGAGGAAACGCAAAGTTCCGGCGCACGTCAAGGTGATTCACGTGTATCGTCGAACGCCTCCATGGTCAGCATGAGCGGGACGGAGCCGACGGCACCAGCGGACACCAAGGCGCCGCTGCTCGAACGGCTCGGGTTGCTTTATTTCCGCCGCCTCTCGGCGTCTCTGCCAAGCGTTGCGGCCGCCGACGCGACCTCCGACGCGACCTCCGACGCGATCAACGTGCTGAACGCCGAGGAGCGCAGGCAACTCTCGGGCGTGGTGCGCGGCGCCGTGATCCGCGCGAGCCTCGCGGGCGCGGCGAGCGCGGCCCTCGCGGCCGGCGCGGAGGTCCTCGCCGAGCGGCTCTTCGGCGCCGAACATGCGAGCTTCGATGCAGCAGCGCGATACTGGGCGCTCGTCGGCGGCGTGACGGTCGTGAGCGCGGTGCTCGAGATCCTTTATCTTTATTGGGATTCCTTGCGCGCCGTGCACCGCCTCTCCCGCGCGGCGGGGCTCGATCCATTCGGGACCGAGGCGAGCGGTGATGGTGCGGCCGTGGCTGCGGCCCTCGCGCGCGCCGCGCTCGAATTGCCGAACCCGACGGAGCGCGTGTACGGGGTCGATCCGCGGCGCGAGGCGTCGAAGCTCAAATTGGCGATCGCATCGTTGCTCTACAAGGTCAAGGTCAGCATCACGAATTTCGCGGTGAAGGTGCTCGTGCGGCGCCTCGCGGGCCGCGCGCTCGTGCGCACGTGGTTGCCTTTCGTCGCCGTGCCGGGTACCGCGGTCTGGAATGGGATCGTTTGCTGGATCGTGCTGCGGGAAGCGAAGATCCGCGTGATGGGGCCCTCGGCCGCGCGCGAGCTCGTCCGGGCGATCTTCGATCAGGGAATCGAGCCTTCCCGCGAGGGGCGCCTCGCGGTCGTGCGCGCCGTCGCGAGCGCGATCGTACGCACCGAAGACCTGCATCCGAACCTCACCGCCGTGCTCGTGGAGGTATTGCGTCGCGTGCACGATCCGCTGCCGGAGGGGATCGACGATTCACGCGTGTTCCTCGAGGTCCTGCCGCGCTTGGCCCCCGAGGAGCAACGAATGGCGCTTCAGGCGTTGCTCTCGGCGGCGATCATCGACGGCCGCTTCACGAGCGCTGAAAAAAGGCTGCTCCGCGAAGCGCAGGCCGCGTGCGGGAGGGCTCCGGACGTTCGTCCTGCGGAAACGCTGCGGCGCGCGTTCGTGGCCGGCGCCGGATCCCTCGACGAGCTGATTCGAACGCTTTTCTGAATCGTCGCTTCATCTCACGGCGCGCAGCAAACGGTCCTTGGCCCGGACGGCACGACGACGCCGGATGGCTGGGCCGGGGTGCAAGCGCCGCCACTGGGGGTGGCCGTCGTGACCAGCACGGACGCCGAACCATAATCGAAAAATCCATCCGCGGTCTGACACCCTTTGGACGCGTCCACGGTCAAGGGAGCTTCAGAGCTACCGGCGTCACAGCCCATCTCGTCGTAAAGAATGTACGAGCCACCCGTGCACGTGATCGTTGTCGGATCACAGCCGCAGGTCGTGCAGGCTCGCTCGTCCACGCCGTCGTCGAACAAATCGAGCTTCTGCGGATACGCTGCCGGGCATGGGACCGCGCCGGGCTGCACGACGCACGTCTTTGCATCCACGAATGCGCCGGTGGCCTTCGGGAGGCAAACCTCCACGCCGTCGCAGCCCGAGCCCTCGGCGGCCTGGACCGGGCACACGTAGACCTCCTTGCCCCACATCGGCGGGCCGGCCACGCTGCTATCGCTGCCCGAACACGTGCTCGCGGTCGTAACCTTTGGCGCCGCCGTGATCAGGATCGAACCGCTGGAGTTGGCGCCCGACGCGATGCCGTTCAGATTGTAACAGACGGACTGGTCGAGAAAGTAAGTCGGATTGAGCGGATCGCAGCCATCGTTGTAGTTGGCCCACGCGAGCCCCGGGGCGGTGCACTTCGTCCCCGTATAGTCGCAGGTGCATGCGCTGCATTCCGCCGTCGTGGCCGGTTCGGCGAAATAAACGGTGGCGGGAGTTCCGCTCGGGCAGTTCGGCGGCGCAGGGCTCCCCGTATACGCCTGCTCCAGGATCCACACGGCGGTCCAGTCGGCCGGGACGTCGGGCACGCAGGTGTATGCGGCCGTGCAAGCCGGGTCCTCGCAATCGATGAGCTCGTTTCCGTCGTCGTCCGCGCCGTTGAGGCATTGTTCCGACGCGCTGCCGCCCCCCGCGTCCGCGCCGCCTGTGCCGCCGGCGCCG
>JANMGF010001210.1:0-8085 GCA_031374535.1 Polyangium sp. (in: bacteria) | reverse complement strand
TGCGCCCGCCCGTGAGGACCGCGATGTCCTCGAGCATGGCCTTGCGGCGGTCACCGAAGCCCGGCGCCTTCACGGCGGCGGCGTTCAGCGTGCCCTTGAGCTTGTTCACGACGAGCGTCGCGAGCGCCTCGCCCTCGACGTCCTCAGCAATGATCACGAGGGGCTTGCCCGAACGCGCGATCTGCTCGAGCACCGGGAGCAGGTCCTTCATGTTCGAGATCTTCTTCTCGTGGATGAGGATGTAGCAGTCCTCCATCACGGTCTTCATGGCCTCGGCGTCGGTCACGAAGTACGGCGAGAGGTAGCCGCGGTCGAACTGCATGCCCTCGACCACGTCGAGCGTCGTCTCGGCGCTCTTCGCCTCCTCGACCGTGATCACGCCTTCCTTGCCGACCTTCTCCATCGCATCCGCGAGGAGCTTGCCGATCGTCAGGTCGCCGTTCGCGCTGATCGTGCCGACCTGCGCGATCTCCTTCGCGTCCTGCGTGAGCTTGGCGACGCTCTTCAGGTGGCCCACGATGGCCTCGACGGCCTTGTCGATGCCACGCTTGATCTCCATCGGGTTGTGGCCCGCCGCGACGAGCTTGGAGCCCTCGCGGTAGATCGCCTGGGCGAGCACCGTCGCCGTCGTCGTGCCGTCACCCGCGATGTCGCTCGTCTTCGAGGCCACTTCGCGCACCATCTGCGCGCCCATGTTCTCGAAGCGGTTCTCGAGCTCGATCTCCTTCGCGACCGTGACGCCGTCCTTGGTCACGGTGGGCGAGCCGAAGCTCTTCTCGATCACGACGTTGCGACCCTTCGGGCCGAGCGTGACCTTCACCGCGTCGGCGAGGGCGTTGACGCCCGCGAGGATCAAGCTGCGAGCGGACTCGTTGTAGACGATTTCTTTGGCTGCCATTTTCGATATCTCCTTCAGAGGGCCGCAGCCCGAATCACGCCTCGATCACGCCCAGGATGTCGTCCTCGCGCAGGATGAGGTGCTCTTCCCCGTCGAGCTTGACCTCCGTCCCCGAGTACTTCCCGAAGAGGACGCGGTCGCCCTCCTTGACGTCGAGGCGGCGAACCGTGCCGTCCTCGAGGATCTTGCCGTTCCCCACGGCGAGGACCGTACCCTCCACGGGTTTCTCCTTGGCGGAGTCCGGGATGTAGAGCCCCCCCTTGGTCTTCTCTTCTTCCTTGAGTCGCTTGACGATAATGCGGTCTTGCAGCGGCCTGATCTTCGTCGCCATCGTGAAACCCTCCGGGGGTGGCGAAAACGCCACCGAATCCCATTCGCAATGGGCAGGCGCGGAGCGCAACCAACGTGGGCGCCCCCGCCACATGCCCGATGAGCTTGTGGTCGTGGTTCGATTGTTAGCACTCACGGGAGGCGAGTGCTAACGAACGGCCCGGAAGATAGTCACGGTCGTTCGACTGTCAAGAGCCGGCAACGAACGGGTTTGGCGAACGCTGGCAGCCGCCCCGGGGGGTGGCCACAAATCCGCGGAATCCCTCGTAAAACCGTCCGCCTCCTGCTGGGCGTCGTGCGCCCGCCGCGGTACGTTCCGTTCATGAGGCCCGCGCCTGGCCCAAACCCGGGCACGAGCCTCGATCTCCGGTCTTTCGAGGACGAGAAGTTCAACCGGGCGCGCGGCGCCTGCTGGATCCAGGTCCCCAGGCGCCCCGTCCAGGACGAGGTGCCCCGTGAGCCGTATTCCCAGTATTGCGATCTCACCCAGTATCAATGACTACTTCACGAGCGCCGTCGGCGACGCGTTGCGATCGCGGAAGATCGAGGCCTCCGCGGCGGCGTGCCACTATCTCGTCGGCGTCCTCTCCGATTATGCGCATCCCACGGAGGAAGCCGAGTCGGCGTTTTCCCGACCCCTCGCCTTCCAGCTTCGGGACGCGCTCGAGGCCTCGGGACCCACGCGTTTCCGCCGCCTGCGCGCGCTCGGCGACGGCGTGCTTTACGGGGTCGGCTTTTTCGGCGGCCACGTCGAGCTGCGCGGCATCGACCGGGGGTACGTCATCCGCGTGGGCGCGACCGCCTACGACAACGCCTCGGCCATGTTGCGGACCCCGGGCCAGCGCGCGACCCACGACGTCCTCTCCGAGCTCGCGGATCGGTTCGAGCAGTTCGTCGAGGTCTTGAACGAGGTCGCCGACGGCGCGATCGCCAAGGGCGCGCGGGGCGAACGTGGTCTCCTGAACCTCTACGAGCGCTGGCTTCGCACGGGTTCGTCGCGCATCGCGGAGGAGCTCGGCGCCCGCGGGCTCGTCCCGACACGGGGCAAGGAGGGCCTGCACTGATGGCGCCCTCGTTGCCCGCGCGCATCCAGGCGCAGATCTGCCACACGTACGGCCTGGAAGAGGCGCCTTCGGTCGAGGATTTCATCCAGCCGAACGACGACGAGGCGGGGCGCGAGGTGCTGCTCGTGCGCGAGGTCGAGGACGGCGTGGAGATGGCGCTGCACCTGCCACGCGCGGCGTTCGAGGAGAGGGCGCCGAGCTTCGACGAGCTCTGCCAGATCGTGGAGGGCGTGAGCCACTTCCTTTGCCTCGCCGAGCGCGCGCGACGCGAGCTTCCCGTCACGCAGCTCGAGCTCGAGCTTCAGGCCGAGGTCGACAAGTACGTGCTGCTCGTGCACGGCCCGCTCTCCACGGGGCCCTTCGATCCAGCGCGCGCGGCCCGCATCCGTGCGCGTCTCTTCGAGGCTGTCGCGTACCTGCATCCGCCCGGCACCGAGCGGGGCGATCGGTACCGGCTCGCCAACGATCTCGCGGCTCGCTTCGCCGGTAGGCTCGAGGCGAGCTTCGCGCGGCGTGGTCACTTCGACCGTATGCGATGCGCGCTCCGCTTGTTCTACGCCGCCGGCCAGTCCGACAAGATCTCCCTCGCCCGCGCCGCCTGAGCCTGCATCCGCGGTCAAACCATCCCGTTCGTCTGAAAGAACTCGACCGCGCGCTCGATCGAATTTCTGCTGGGCATGCCGAGCTCGCGCCAGGTTTTTTCGCCGTCGAAGTAGGCGAGCCTTTGCATGTAACGGATGCTCTTGCGGCCCTCCGCGAGCAACTTGCGTACGACAGCCGAGCCGATGAAGCCCGTGGCGCCGCTCACGGCGGCGAGGTCATGGGTGCTGGTGGGAATCATGCTCCCCAGCGTGCCTTTCCCTCGCGTCCAGGGAAACGTGGTCTTTCACGGCGTCCGGCGCTTCCCGACGAAAGGCCGCATCGTTCGGGCGGGGCCGCAGCGCGGGCGTCGGGAATGTCCAGGTGTCCTCGACGCTTGTCGGGGCCCCGCCTGCCGCCGGGTGCGTCGTGGCGGCCGATCAGCGCACGTAGACCCTTGACCTTCCACCCTCCGGCGTACTCTCATCCCCAAACGATGTCGCCCACCAGCACCAGCACGAAGCCTCTCACCGTCGTCGTTGCCGAGGACGAGCCCGCCATGCTGAGCTTGGTGGCTCGCCATTTGAGGACCCTCGGCTTCCAGGTTTACGAAGCTGCCGACGGCGAGACCGCGTGGCGCCTGACGCAGGAGCATCATCCCGATCTGGTGATGCTCGACGTGATGATGCCGCAGATGAGCGGCTGGGAAGTCGCGAAGCTCGTCAAGGCACCCGGCGCCGCGGGAGGAACCCTCACGAACACGCCCGTCCTGATGCTCACGGGCATCGGCGAGAGCATGAACGCGATGACCTCGCCGCTCTTCGCCGACGGATGGCTCGACAAGCCCTTCGAGTTCGCGAAGCTCGACGAGAAGATCCGCGAGATGCTCGCGAAGTACGGCAAGGAAATGCCGCCGCGGAGGAACCTGGACGAGATCGAAGACGAGTCGGTCGCTGCGGAGCCTGCGCGCCCCGCGAAGAAGGCGACGAAGAAGACAGCGAAGAAGGCGACGAAGACGGCGACCACGAAGACGGCTGCAAAGGCCACGAAGGCTGCCGTCAAGACCACGAAGAAGACCGCGGCAAAGAAGCCTGCGAAGACGGCTGCAAAGGCGCCTGCGAAGGCCGCGGCGAAGGCGCCGGCGAAGGCCGCGGGTAGGGCGAAGAAGGCCGCCGCCGCGAAGAAGTCCACGACGAAGCCGACCGGCAAGGCAGCTCCGGCGAAGAAGGCGGCCACGACGAAGGCGACGGCGACCGCGGGGCGGAAAGCTGCGGCGAAGAAGCCTCGCGTGGCTGCGCGTCGATCGTCGTAAGCGAGGCTCGGGGGCGAGGGCGCGGCGGACGGCGCATCGTCCGAAGCGCCCTTCGTCGTTCGTGCCCCCCGATGTCGCGACGTTCCTGGAGGCGCGTAGGGGGGAGCCCCGAAGGCCCTTTCTCCTTGGGGGAATGATCCCGGCACGCAGCGCGTAAGATCGCGACGCGCGGCGCGTTCCCCCGTTGGAACTTACGGGCGCCCGAAGCGTCAACAGCTACAATGACGCCCCCTCCCTCCTCGGCTCTCGGTCCTTCCGGGGCGATCGGAGCTACTTCTACCGTGAGCGATCACCGTACCCTAGGGCTCTCTCGCATCCGCCGCGCCGCCGCGATCGTCTCGCTCCGGCTACGCATCGCGCGAGCTGTACGTTTCTTGCCGAACGCGCTCACGCTGGCGTTCGCCGTCGTCGCAGGCACCCTCGCGTGCCGCAAGATCTTCCCCGACCACCTCTCCGAGCAACGCGCGAGGCATTTTCTCATCGGCGCGGCTGCATCCGTCGTCGCCGTGGCGCTCGTGGGTCTCCTCCGCAAGCTGCCGCCGCGGGCCGGCACGATCGCCCTCGATCGTCATCACAACCTGCACGACAGGCTCACGAACGCGCTCGCCTTCGACGCCGTCCCGCCCGCCGAGCGAAGCCCGCTCATGGAAGTGGCGATCGACGACGCGGTCGAGAACACGCGTGATCTGCGTCCGGCCAAGGCCGCGCCGATCCGTTTTCCTTCGGACTATTTCGCGTCGATACTCGTGGCGCTCGGCGTCGTCGCGCTCGCGCTTTTCGAGATCCGCACGCCCGCCAAGGAGGCGATGCCGACGCTGCGCACGATCGACGCCGTCGCGCTCTCGGACGACGATCTCGAGCTCTTCCGCGACGCCGCGAAGGAGCTCGCGAAGCGTGATCAGACGCCCGAGGTGAAGGCCGCGATCGAGCGGTTCAACCAGCTCGTCGAGGACATCGCCAACAAGCGGCTCGATCGCACGGAGGCCTTCCGCAAGATGGAGGCCATCGAGCGTGATCTCCTGAAGGGCGCCGAGGCCGATCGAAAGGCCCTCGAGGAAGCCCTCGAGCAGATGGGCAAGGATCTCGAGTCGAGTGAGCTCTCGAAGCCCGTCGGCGAGTCGCTGAAGAAGAAGGACCTCGAGAAGGCGAAGAAGGACCTGAAGGAGCTCGCCGAGCGGCTCAAGGACGCGAAAAAGAAGCCCGACAAGGCGGCGCTCGAGCGGCTCAAGAACGCGCTACAAAAGGCCTCCGATCGGCAGAAGGAAGCGCTCGCCGCGATCAACGAGAAGCGCTCTGAGGCCCGCGAGGAACTGCTCAAGAAGAAGCAAAAGAATAACGAGCAGGACGGCGGCGCGATGGACGAGCAGGAAGAGCGCCTCCTGAAGAAGAAGGAGCGCGAGCTCGAGCGGCTCGATCGCGAGGCGGAGAAGCAGGAGCGCGTGGGGCGACAGCTCGACAAACTCGATCGTGCGCTCTCGAAGGCCGCCGAGGATCTCATGCGTGAGCTCGGCGCGTCGGCCGAGGAACTCGAGCAAGCGGCCGAGGACATCAACCGGATGCAGCAGGAGGAGATGTCCGAGAAGGAGAAGGAAGAGCTCCGCCAGCGCCTCGAGGAGCTGCGCGAAATGCTCCGGCAGCAGGGTCAGTCGGGCAAACAGCGCATGTCCCGCATGCTCCGGTTCGGCAAACGCGCGCGTGGCGGGCAGGGGCAAGGCCAGCCGCAGCAGGGCCAAGGCCAGGAGGGCCAGGGGCAAGAGGGGCAGGGCCAAGAGGGCCAGGAGGGCCAGGAAGGCCAGAACGGCCAGGGCCAGGAAGGCCAGAACGGCCAGAATGGCGGCCAGCAGCCCGGGGGACAGGGCAAGCAGTGGGTAATCGGCCCGGGTGGCAAGAAGATGCTCGTCCTGTCACAAGGCGGCGGGCAGGGGCAGGGGCAGGGTCAAGGCGAGGGGCAGGGGGCGGGTCAAGGCGAAGGCCAGGGCCAGGGCGGACAGGGCACGGACCCGGGCGGCAAAGGCGTCGGTTCGGGGCACGACGGCAACGTCGCCGGCAAACGCACCGATCCCAAGATGGAGACGCAGGACGTGCAGGCCCAGGGGCTCGACACGGGGGACGGCCCGTCGAACAGCGAGGTGATCCTCGCGGCGGCCGAACGTGGCTTCAAGGGCGGCGGCTACAAGAAAGTTTTCACGCAGTACAAGACCGTCGCCGAGGAGCAAATCAACAAAGAAAAGGTGCCCGACGGGTACCGATTCTACGTGCACCGCTATTTCCAGCTCATTCGACCGAGAGAGTGAGCCGCGCGCGAGCACGGTGATTGGTTTTTCCAGGTAGAACGATAGAGGGACAGGGATGGCCGAGAAAAACAAGGATCTCGCGCGCGCCGAGGTCGTCGAGTTTCAGAAGAGCATCGGCAAGCTGCGCGAGGAGGTGGGGAAGGTCATCGTCGGCAACCGCGAGGTCGTCGACGGCGTGCTCACGTGCATGCTGGCCGGCTCCCACGCGCTGCTCGAAGGCGTGCCGGGGCTCGGCAAGACGATGCTGGTCCGCACGATGGCGCAGGCCCTCGAGCTCAATTTTTCCCGCATCCAGTTCACGCCCGACATGATGCCGGCCGACATCACCGGTACGACGATGATCGACGAGAGCGTGGGCGGGCAACGGTCGCTCTCGTTCCGCAAGGGGCCGATCTTCGCGAACATCGTGCTCGCCGACGAGATCAACCGCGCGACGCCGAAGACGCAGGCCGCGCTGCTCGAAGCGATGCAGGAGCACCGCGTCACGGTCGCGAAGCAGAGCTACACGCTCGAAGAGCCGTTTTTCGTGCTCGCGACGCAGAACCCGCTCGAGAGCGAGGGCACGTACCCCTTGCCCGAGGCGCAGCTCGATCGCTTCTTCTTCAAGCTGCACGTGAGTTTCCCGGGCCGGGAAGAGCTGCATGCGATCCTCGATCGCACGACGGGCACGGACGCGCCCGAGGCCAAGCCCGTGATGGACAAGAAGCGGATCCTCGAGATGCAGAAGCTCGTGCGCGAGGTCCCCGCGGCGCGGCATGTCCAGGACTACGCGGTGCGGCTGCTCCAGGCGACGCACCCGCAGGACAAGGCCCTCGATCTCGTGCGCCGCTTCGTGAAGTTCGGCTCGTCGCCGCGCGGGGCGCAGGCGCTCCTGCTCGCGGCGAAGATCCGCGCGCTCTTCGAGGGTCGTTTCTCTGCGTCGATTGACGATGTGAAGGCCGTGTGTTTGCCGGCGCTCCGGCACCGCGTGCTCCTCAACTTCGAGGGTGAGGCCGAGGGCGTGAAGACCGACGACGTCCTCCTCGCCGTCATGAAGCAGCTGCCCGACACCGAGTAGGGACCTCCTCGCCATGGGTGTGCTCGAGTTCCTGGGGCTTCGGCCCGACAAGCCGTCGTTACGCCGCGGAGGCGCGGGCGGCGACGACGATCTCTTCGACGACGAGTTCCAGCGCAAGCTCGAGTACCTCGCGATGGTGAGCCGCCGCGTCTTCTCGGGCGCGATGCGGGCCGAGCGCCGCACGAAGAAGACGGGCTCCGGCATCGAGTTCGCCGATCACCGCGACTACGCGCCTGGCGACGACATCCGTTACCTCGACTGGAACGCCTTCCAGAAGTTCGATCGTCTGCTCATCCGTCTCTACGAGGAGGAAGAAGACCTCGCGATCTACTTCATCCTCGACACGTCGTCGTCGATGGGTTTCGGCGAGGGCGAGAAGCTCCGGCAGGCGAAGCGGCTCTGCGCGGCGCTCGCGTACGTCGGGCTCGCGAACCTCGATCGGATCGCGATCGTCGCGGCCACCGACGAGGTGAGCGGGCGGATGCCGACGACACGCGGCAAAGCCAGGATTTTCCGCATCTTTCGCTTCCTCTCGGGCGTGAAGGCCGAGG